>CAUQRE010000156.1:0-3969 GCA_963520315.1 uncultured Campylobacter sp.
GCTTTTTGCTCATCATCGTGCGTACCTGCACGGGGCTAGTGTGCGTGCGGAGCAGCCTAAAATCCTTAAAATAAAACGTATCTTGCATATCGCGCGCAGGGTGATATTTAGGCAAATTTAGCGCCTCAAAGTTGTGGAAATCATCCTCTATCAGCGGTCCCGTCTCGAGCGAAAAATTTTGCATCATAAAGTACTCGATGATCTTATCCATCGTAGCCATCACGGGGTGCAATGCGCCGGCACCCGAAGGCTCGTTAAATAGCGTTATGTCAATCGATTCAGCCTTCATTTTGGCTTTTATTTCGCCGCTTTCAAGCTCGGTTTTTTTAGCCGCTAAAAGCGCTTCAAATTCGTCTCTTAGCTTGTTTAAATTTGCCGCAAATTCCTTCTTGGCCGCTTCGTCCATATCCTTAAGCTTAGCAAACTCCGACGTGATCGCGCCCTTTTTGCCCAGTAATGCGACGCGAATCTTGTCTAAATCCGCCAAATTTCCGCATTTTGCGATACTTTCTCTATACTCTTGCAAGTTTTTACCTTTACTGAATTTTAGGATAGATTGTAGTCAAAATTTGATAAAATCTGCCTAAAAGGCGGGAAATTTTAACTTTTACTTGTTATAATTAAGCCAAATTTTAACCAGGAGAAAATCATGACGATATTCGAAAAAATCGTAGCGGGCGAGATACCTTGCAACAAAGTGCTAGAAAACGACAAATTTCTAGCCTTTAACGACATAAATCCAAAGGCTCCGATTCATATTTTGATCATTCCGAAAAAGCATTTTGAAAATTTCCAGGAGATGGATGGGGCGCTGATGGGCGAGATGACGAAATTTATCCAAGAGGTCGCGGTGCTGATGGGCGTGGATAAGAGCGGATACCGCCTAGTCACGAACTGCGGCGAAAACGGCGGCCAAGAGGTTATGCATCTGCACTTTCACCTGCTAGCCGGAGCAAAGCTGGGCTGGGTTGATACCGCAACCGATCCGCAAAGTACGTTTTAAATTTTAAATTTACGCTCAAATTTGGGCGTAAATTTGACTCGTCAAACTCGTTAAATTTGGTAAAATTTGAAGCGAGTTTGCGAGGCTTTGTTTAAAATCTTAAAGCCTAATTCGAGCTTTAAGATTTTATTTTTTTTGAATTTTCAATTTCCATAAATTCTCTATCTTGCTCTATTAAATTTTCATACTTATATCTTAAACGCAAACTAGCTATACAATAAACAGCAGGAACCGTAACCCTATAAGCTGGACTCGCTATATCAAATATAGTCCAAATGCCCATAGCCACGGCAACCGGCGTAGATGCTATTATTTTTGTAGTTTTTACGATTAAAGCGTTTGTCGATAGCGATAATCCGCCAAAAATCAATCCAAAAGTAGCATTCCATACAAAATTAACTACCTTAAGAATAATTTTATAAGATGTAAAACCTCCTTTTTGGATTGCTTGTCTGACAGACATTATTACCACATCCGTTGTTATATTTGTGCTATTTTTTGACTCTAATCCCAAATCACTCAAAAATGCAGCCCGTTCTCCTTCGCTTAATTTTTCAAGCTTTACTCTAAGCCCTTCCTCGATTAGCATAAATTCTACTTCGTCGATAGGTAGACTTTTATAATACTGAATATTTTTCATCTTTAATTTTTTACAAACATCTAGTAAAATTTCCCTATAAAGCACCCCATGTCCTCGGAATATATTAAATATCGTATTTCCTCCAAAGCCATGTATTTCATTGATTATTTCATCAATATATTTACCATGCTTAGGATTATGAGCTTTATATTTCTCATTGACAGTTAGTGTTTCACTTATCGGATCGGTAAAAATTTTAACCAAAGGCGCCAAGTCCTCATCGCTAATTTGCCTCAAAAAATCCAAATCAGCGTCATACAGCTTACTCATTACTCTCTCCTTTAAATTAAAGTACAAAATACTACCTGATTTAGACTTAAATACATATAAATAATAAGGAATTATTACTTAATAACTCTATATAATAGGTAATTATTACTTAGTTGATAAGTCAGCCTATTTTATTAAAAATTCCCGATAAAAAGGCTAAAAATGGGAAATAATCTATCAAAAAGAGATATTGCGGGGATTTTAAATATCGATACGAAAACGCTTTATAACTGGAAGAAAAACAAGCCCGAGCTCTACCGCATCGTTATGCTAGGGTTTAAATTCGACGAGCTCTTAAAACAAGCCCAAAATAACCTAGACGAGCTTCAGCAAATCGCGAAGGAAAATCAAAATTTTAGATTGAAGTGAGGATTAGAGCCTCATTTGACGAGATAAATTCGCCAAAAATCCAGCGCCGGTAAAAAGCGGGATAAACTACAAATTTAACGCTAAATTTTAGGGACAAATCAAATTTGCCAAATTGAACCGCGCCGCGAAACATAGATTAAATTTGCATTTATGATTTACGGGAATTTTAAATTCGTCTCGGCAAGCCGCACGGATAGCGGTAACGGCGGCTCGACGAGTTTTTATGTTAAGCGACTAGCAAGAACAAAAAATCATAGGCAAACGCTCAAATTTTTATCTTTTTTAAGATTTAACCGCCGCCGACCTTTCGCCGAGGCGGTCAAATTTATCATTTCCTAGCCGCTCTAACCGCGTCTAAAAGCGTTTCAAAGCCTACTTTACTAGAGTTTTCCACGTCTTTTAGGATTTCCACTCCGGCGGCGTTATCCTTGCTACTATCTGCGAAAATTTTGATCGCCTTATCGAGTCCGCTATGGACGTTTTCGTGGTCGTGCGAGATGTCTTGGATGATTTTTGCGTCTTTTACGATAACGTTTTTGACCTTTTCGCTAAACCACCTACCGAAACGGCAGCTACCTACGCTTGGTACGCCATCAAATTCACCGTTTAAAACGGCTCTATAACCGTTTAGTTTCATATTTATATGGTCTATTTTGCCGTTGCTGACGTTTACTTCATTAGTAACGTTTAGGGCTTGATTTAGGATGTTTTGCGTATTTTCGTTCACGCTTGCGATAGTGCCTTGAAAATCGCTCAAAACGCGCATCACATCGCCCGAAATTTTAGAGAAATTTTCGCTCATTCCTATCATCGTATTTGAGCTTTGTTTTAGTCCGTTTATATTTACCTCGACTTCGAGAGTGGCTTTTTGCGTGCGTTCGGCGAGCTTTCGCACCTCATCGGCCACCACGGCAAATCCGCGCCCGTGCTCGCCCGCGCGAGCCGCCTCGATAGCCGCGTTTAGAGCTAGCAAATTCGTCTGATCCGAGATATCTTTGATGAGATTTATAATCTCCACGATCGACATCACGCTGTTATTTAGCGACGAGGCGTCGTTTTGTAAGTCGCCGCTCATTTGCTGGACGTTTTGCATAGAGCTAACGATAAAGCTCGTCTGTTCGCGCAACTCGCCCGTCTTAGTAAACGTTAGATTATTTAGCTCGTTTATATTTTCGAGCATTTTTAGGTTTTCTTCCATCGTACCTTGCAAGAAATTTATACCGTCGGCGTAGCTAGCCAGCAGTAGTTTCGTCGCATTTTCGCTGGTTTTTGGCTCGTTTTGCTCGCTCGCCGCACTTGATTTTGCCGCTTCTAGCTCGCTTTGCAGTTGCTTTATCTGCGCCTTTAGGCTTTCGTTTTCCTGCTCTAAAGCAGCATTTTTGCTCTCAAGCTCTTTTTTATAGCCGTTTCCAAACATCCCTTCCTCCTTAAATTTTTTTATAATTATAATTAAATTTTTTCCTATTGGCGGCAAATTTTAAAATATATTTATATTTTAGACACTCGTATAAAATTTCAATCTGCGCCGCCACGCTCTCATTTGCCGTGCCTCCTTGCGACTTACGCGCCTCTTTGGAGACGTTTAGATCAAGAAATTTAACCGCATCGCCGCCTAAGCTTTCATCCACGCTCGCAAGCTGCTGCGCATTTAGCTCGCTCAAATCTAAGCCCAAATTTTCCGCATACG
>CAUQRE010000157.1:0-3946 GCA_963520315.1 uncultured Campylobacter sp.
CCCAAGCCCAGCCCTCAAATTTGACCGGAAATTTGTTTGCAAACGGTAGCGAGGAGAGGACGGCTATGCTCTCGGAGCAAAATTTGGGCGCCGAATTTAAAAACGGCGAGAAGGATGAGCAAGCAGAAATTTTGACGCCGCAAACGCAAACGGTAAATGACTCGGCTCCGAGCGCGCAAACTAATAGCGACTTGCTACGCGACGAAACCGAGACCTTAAATTTAAACGAAAACGCGGCAAATTTGACGCAAAGCTCGCAAACGCAGGCTGGTTTAAATCAATCGACCGAGCCTAAATTTGCACCCGATTTTGAGAGTATGCGCGACGATACGCATGATTTTCATGAGGCGTATTCGCTGAAATTTAAGACCGATGACGGCGCTATAGCGGGGGCGGATCTGGCGTTTTTAGACGACGAACTAAGGCGGCTCGAGAGCCAAAATGCCGCAAAAACGGAGCAAAAACCAAGCGGCGCCGCTAAATTTAACCAAAACAGTGCGCCACAAACGGCAAGCTTTGGCGAGCCGCCGTTTGATCCGGACGACGTGAGCGAGATGTTTGGCGAGGCGGCGGACTATGAGGGTATCGGCATGCTCTTTGAGCAGGATGCGAGCAAGCCTGCAAATGCCAAAAGGCAAAATTTAGATACAGCAAATTCAGTCGGCGACGAGTTGCAAAGCGAAGTAAATTTTGACGACTCGCTCTCAAACGAGGCAAATTTGAACGCTCAAAATCCTACGCCAAATTTGAACGCAAAAACTCAAGCCGATCCTAAGGCAGCAAAAAATCAAGCGGTTTTAAAAGAAGCTAAACGACTATTTGGAGAGCCTGAAGTTTTGGATATTTGACGATATGCACGGCGCCGCAACACTTCTAATCGCACTCATTTTTCTAATCGTAAGCTTTTTTGTCGCCCTAATCGCCCCCAAAGGTAAACGCAAACTGCTTTGGCTTTTTGTTTGGTTTATGGTATTTTTCGCAGACGGGTTTATAACCTCGGCTATTTTTCATTACTACGGAAATTTATACGGAAAGATAAACATCCACGAGAAGCCAACTAGTAGAGGATATTATGCAGGAGAAAGAGAAATAGTCGAATGGAATAGAAGCGCTTTTCCTTTGATAGATCACACTAATTGGCTAAATTTCCCCATAAATACGACTGATGCGAATTTCATATCTTTGATAAACGGCTACGTAAATTTCATAGATTATAAAGAAAAAAGCGAAAATCCCGCCACAAACGGTAAATATTTTAGAATTTATTTGGATGACTATACTGCAAAAGAGTGCTTTTTATCAGCCAAGTTAAGCACAAGAGGCTTTTTAAAGAGTATCCCGATAACGTATGAAGAATTAAATATATTTTTTAATCAACTGCAATCAAATCATGAAAGCGAGGAGAAAATAATCAGAGAGATAAAATCGTTACTTGATGATAGAAACGCCTCGACTATAGATATAAAACCGTCTAAAATATTAAGCTACATAAAATACAATATAAAAGATCTCAAGCAAATTTACAAAGACAAATGCGTAGCTCGCAAAGAAATCAATGAAGATGAGATAGCGTCTGTCGAGCTCGTAGTGGAAGATTCGTATCATCTCTTAGAACAAAAGCCCGATATAAAAACTATGTTTGATAAGATAATAGACATGGGATTTAACTACGGCGGACTAATAAAAGACAGAAATACGGGCAAGATACTAGCCGACAATACATACATCTACGAATTCTACCACTCTTGGCTAATCCAAGCCTTAACTAATGCTTTGGGTCCAGAGTCGGGCGGTCCGTTTTGGATGTGCAATAAAAACGAGACCACTTGGATAGAAGACTGTAATCAAAAAATGATAGAAGAATTCTTCAAAGGCGCCGGGCGGTAAAATTTGCAAATCCGTCGCGGCGATAAAAGTGCGGCGCGCTCGGCGACGCAGCATAATTTAAATAAAAAAGCAAAACGCGCACAAAGCGGCTAGTCTCGTAAATTTAGCGTAAGATGCAAGAAGCGACGGACGATGAAAGCTAAAGCAAATTTAAAAAGCCGCGTAAATTTGGGCACTTAAATAGTCCGCCGTCGCTGACGTAAATTTAAGCGGAGAGGGCTTAGTAAATTTATAAATTTTAGAGAGTTTTAAAACAAGTAGGCGAGCCGCGAACGACTCGCGCGCAAGATAAGATCGACCGTCGAATTTGTCCCAAAGGGCGCAAATTTACGACTCGTTTAATATCGAAAGCAACTCTTTGTTATCCTTTGTTTTTAGCATCTTAGCGTATAAAAACTTAAGTGCCTCTACATCGTCCATCGTCGCGATCGCCGAGCGGATGGCCCAGATCTTTTGCAGTTCGTCTGGTTTTTGTAGTAGTTCTTCTTTTCTGGTGCCTGATTTTAGTACGTTGATGGCAGGGTAAATTCGGCGGTCGGAGATATTGCGATCTAGCACGATTTCGCTGTTGCCCGTGCCTTTAAATTCCTCGAAAATTACCTCGTCCATACGCGAGCCTGTGTCTATGAGCGCGGTTGCGATGATGGTGAGGCTGCCGCCGTGCTCGATATTTCGCGCCGCACCGAAAAAGCGCTTAGGTTTGTGCAGGGCGTTTGCGTCCACGCCGCCCGTTAGTACCTTGCCGCTTGGCGGAGTTACGGTGTTATACGCGCGCGCTAGGCGGGTGATGCTATCAAGCAGGATGATGACGTCCTTGCCCATTTCTACGAGGCGTTTGGCCTTTTCGATGACGAGTTCGGCGACGCGGACGTGGTTCATCGCAGGTAGGTCAAACGTCGAGCTAAATACCTCGCCCTTTACGCAGCGCTGCATGTCGGTGACCTCCTCTGGGCGCTCGTCTACGAGCAATACCATGAGATGCGACTCGGGATGGTTGCGTGCGATACCGTGGGCTAGCTCTTTCATGAGCTCGGTTTTACCGCTTCTTGGAGGGGCGACGATGAGGCCGCGCTGACCCTTGCCAAGAGGTGTAAAGAGATCTAGCACACGGCCAGTTAGCTTCATCGGGTCGTATTCTAGGCGAAGTTTTTCCGTCGGGAAAAGCGGGGTTAAGTTGTCAAATAGCGGACGCTCTTTGGCCTCGATTAACGGCATATAGTTTAGTGCCTCGATTTTTAGCAGGGCGTAGTATTTTTCCTGATCTTTTGGTTCGCGCACTTGACCAGTCACGATGTCGCCCACGCGCAGGGCAAATTTGCGAATTTGAGAGTTTGAGACGTAGGCATCGTTTGAGCTGTCGCTGATGTTTGCGTCCACGGCTCTTAAAAAGCCGTAGCCGTCGGGCATAATCTCTAAAATGCCCGTAAAAAGTATAAATCCGCCTTGTTTGGTTTGGGCTTTTAGTATCTCAAATATCAAATCCTGTCTGCGAAATTCGCGCGGATTTTCGACGCCGACGCTGTTTGCTATCTGCACTAGCTCGTCTAAGCTTATCATTCTTAGTTCTTCGATTTTGTGGCCGTCCACGGGGATATGAGTGCGCGAGTTTGGATATTTTTTGGTCGTTTTTTGATTTTCCTGCGCCGAATTTGCAGGCTGGGTTGCGTTATTTTCCATCGTGTCCTCTTTAAAATTACGGAATAATTTTGTAGATAAATTTAAGTTTCAAAAGAAGTTTTGAAAGCCCGCATTTTATAAAATTTTGGCTTTGATGTCAAGAAGTGATATAATCTCGCCAAAAATGAAAAGGAATTTCAAAATGATGGATTTTAAAGACGGTAAGCGCGAAAAAACGATAATAAAAACCGCGCTTATTGGCATAGTTACGAATTTTTTCTTAGCTGCGGCGAAAATTTTTATCGCCATGGTCTCAAACTCGGTCGCGCTGATATCAGACGCTATAAATAACCTTAGCGATGCAGGCTCAAGTATCATCACGATATTTGGCTCAAAGCTAGCTAGCAAGATGCCGGGCGAAGCCCCACCCCTACGGCTACGG
>CAUQRE010000158.1:0-3924 GCA_963520315.1 uncultured Campylobacter sp.
CTCGACCTCTTCCCATTTGCGGGTTTTTAGGCCGCAGTCCGGGTTGATCCAGAGCTGTTCTTTAGGCAGAACCTCGAGTAGCGCGCGGATCTGGCGCACGATCTCGTCGGTGCTAGGAACCCGTGGGCTGTGGATGTCGTATACGCCAGGGCCGACCTCTTGTTTGTAGCCGACGGATTTAAAGATCTTTAGCAGTTCGTTGCCGCTGCGAGCGGTTTCGATACTAATGACGTCGGCGTCCATCGCCTCGATCGTCTTGATGATGTCGTTAAACTCCGAGTAACACATATGAGTGTGTATCTGCGTCTGCGCGCGAGCCGAAGCGACCGAGAGCTTAAAGCAATCGACCGAAAATTTCTCGTATGCTCCAATGTTTTCGTCGCGTAGCGGATAGCCCTCTTTAAACGCGGCTTCGTCTACTTGGATGACTTTTATGCCCGCGTCTTGCAGATCGGCGATCTCGTCGTAGATGCATAGAGCAAGCTGTTTAGCGATATCGGCTCGCGGCTTGTCGTCGCGCACGAAGCTCCAGTTTAGGATGGTTACCGGGCCCGTTAGCATGCCTTTCATTATCTTTTTCGTGCGGCTTTGCGCGTAGGATATCCACTCGACCGTCATCGCTTTTGGACGGCTCACGTCGCCGAAAAGCAAAGGCGGCTTCACGCAGCGGCTGCCGTAGCTTTGCACCCAGCCGTTTTCGCTAAACGCGTAGCCTTTGATCTGCTCGCCGAAATACTCGACCATATCGTTTCTCTCCGGCTCGCCGTGGACTAGTACGTCAAGTCCGACGTCTTCTTGAAATTTCACGCACTCGTCGATGTATTTTTTGATGCCGTCGTTATATTGCTGCTCGCTGATCTCGCCTTTTTTGAAATTTTGGCGCAAAACGCGAAGCTCTACCGTTTGCGGGAAGCTGCCTATCGTCGTAGTCGGCAAGACGCCGTAGTTTAGGACTTCGTGCTGGATTTTGATGCGGTCTTCAAACTTCTCTTCGCGCTCGAATTTGGTTAAATTCGCGACGCGAGCCTGGACGGCGGCGTCGTGGATGAGAGCAGAATTTGCGCGGGAATTCGCGCTGGCTTTATTTTCGGCGTAAATTTTAGCTTCGTTTTCGTTTAGAGCCGCGCCGTTTGCGAGCTTTGCGATGATTGCGATTTCGCTTAGCTTCTCAACCGCAAAACTTAGCCAGCTTTTGACCTCGGGATTTAGTTTTTCTTCGTATTTTAGGGTAAAAGGCACGTGGAGCAGCGAGCAGCTAGATCCTACGTAAAAGTCCTTGCCGCCTAGTTTTTGCGCTATTTGCTTGACGAAATTTACGCGCTCGTCGATGTTGCTTTTCCACACGTTTCTGCCGTTTACGACGCCTGCGAAAAGCTTCACGTTAGAGTTTGCGATAGCAGGCAGAGCCTCGATATTTTTCTCGCCGTAGACGAAATCAAGCCCGATGCCATAAATTTTAGTTTTTAGCGCTTCTCCCACGGCTTTTAGCGCGTGCTCGAAATAGGTCATAAATACGATTTTTACGTTGCTTGCGGCCGCGGTTAGCTTTTCGTAAACGGGCGCGATTTTATCGGTTAGCGCGTCGCCCTTGCTGGTTACGAATATCGGCTCGTCTAGCTGGACTAGGATTTCGCCGTCTAGCTTTGAAATTTGCTCCAAAAGCTTGACGTATTGCGCCGTTAGCGCGTCTAAATGGCAAAGCGCGCAGCTGCCGTCGGTGGTCTTTGAAAGCGCTAAAAACGTGATAGGGCCGATTAAATTTATCTTGCCTTTTACGCCCGCAGCCTTTGCCTCTTCGTATTCGGCAAGGATTTTTGACGCATCAAGCTTAAAGGTCGTCTGAACGCTAAGTTCGGGCACGATGTAGTGGTAGTTCGTGTTAAACCACTTAGTCATCTCCATCGCTACGCCTTTTTCGTTGCCGCGAGCGCAGGCGAAATACTGCTCTAATCCGCTTAAATTCGCAAATCTAGGCGGCACCGCGCCAAATGCCACGATGGCGTCTAACATCAAGTCGTAAAGCGAAAAATCGTTCACGCTGATAGCCGAAATTTCGGCGTCTTTTTGGTATTGCCAGTGTCTATTTTTTAGCGTTTTAGCGACGCTTAGCAAATTCTCCTCGCTAAAACCCTCTTTTTTACTCCAAAGGCCTTCTAGCGCGCGTTTTAGCTCTCTTTTTTCTCCGATTCGCGGGAAACCCGTAACGTAAGATTTGATCATTCTCTTTTTCCTTTTTTAAATTTTTAACTTCTCGGACGAGCCAAGCCCGTCCTTGCGACGGGGAGCGCTAGCGCTCCCTCGACCCACCTAAAGCACACCGCCGCTTTCGGCGACGGCGTAACGTTTGCAATTTTAATTTTACTTGCTAGCCTATTTAAAGCCGCTCAAAAAGCGGGCTTAGAAAAGGCGGGTGGCAACCGCTTTTTCTCAAACTAAAGTAAAATTTGTAAAAAACCCTGCTAAATAAATTTCGCCCGAATTTTAGGCACTGTTTGGCTTTGTTTTTAAAAATGCAATTACAATGCGTTCTTCGCGGCGATAGAAGTAAATTTATATTAATGTTTAAAAACGTGAAATTGTTTAAAAATTTGGCTGTTTTTTTGTTAAGATTAAAGAGTCTTAAACATGGGGCAAAGCATTAAGCTTATCCTTTGGGTCGAATTTGAGCCGTATTATAAAGATTTTTGCGAAATAAATCAAGCCGCTTTCGTTAAATTTAGCATAAAACGGCTTTATAAATTTAACCGTGTCAAAGCGGTTATGCGCGGCTTATCTATATCGTCTCTAAAAACCCCGCCCCGCAGTTCATACATCCGCCGCCTACGCCGGCATCTAGCACCGTATTTATGAGCTTTGGTTCGGCCTTGATATCCCAAACGGCAGGCCACGCTTTTGCGGGCGTTTGGTTGTTGCCGTAGTAAAAATAAAGCGGTTTTCCTAAATCTTGCCAGAGCAAATTTAGCTCGAATTCGCCGTCGTATCTGTGCCCGGCTAGCGTTTCAAATCTTTGCAAAGCGTTTGTTTTCATCATCTCAAGATGCCTTGAATCTTGCGGTTCTAAATAGACTTTATGCCCCAAAAGCCCTTGTACCGAGCATATCACGCAGCCTTGCAGCCTTGCTTTGTTTTGCGTAGTTCTGTGGTCGCTAACCGCACCGGTAGTATCGAGGATGTGGATTTTCCCACAATTTAGCCCGTCTTGTAACACGGCAAGCGCGATCATTTTTTCAAATTCCGGTTCGTAAGAGGTAAATCTAACGCGTAAATCGGCCCCGTTTAGCAAAAAATCGAAATTCGTTCGCTTAAAAATTTTACCACTGGGTTCGTGTCTGTACCCCTCGTGCTCGGCACTTGGCAGATAGCGGTAGATGTAGCCCTGGATGAGCTGAGGTAATGCCTTTGAAATTTTTAAATTTGCGCTCGGCAAACGTGAGGTTATCGTGAGCATTTTTATCCTTAAAATTGCTAATTTTTTAATGCAATTATAAAAAATATTGCATTAAAAATCGACTTTACTAAAAAATGTAGCAAAATTTTAAATTTTACCCGCCAAATTCGCTAAAATATCCGCAAAAATTACGCAAGGAGAGCAAATGAAATACGATTTTGACGCACCTGTAGAGCGAGGCGGGACGTACTCGTCAAAGTGGAAAACAAGCGGCGACGAACTACCGATGTGGGTGGCGGATATGGATTTTAAGGTTGCGCCCGAAATTTTAGAAGCGCTGCAAAAGCGCCTGGATAACGGAGTGTTCGGCTACTCGTACGTGCCGCAGGAGTGGAGCGAGGCCGTCTGCTCGTGGTGGAGCAGGCGCCACGACGTCAAATTTGACCCGAGCTGGCTGATTTTTTGTACGGGCGTGATTCCTATCATCAGCTCCGCCGTGCGCAAATTTACGAGCGTGGGCGATAAAATCGTGATCC
>CAUQRE010000159.1:0-3907 GCA_963520315.1 uncultured Campylobacter sp.
CGCAGACGATGCGGCAGCCCAGATTTAGCGGGGATTTTAGCTGCTCGATGCTCTCAAGCGCCTTGTTTGATGCTAGCGAGTTTTCGTCGCCCACGTGGATAACAAGCGGCAACCCAAGCTCGCTAAGCAGCCTAAAGTAGGGCTCATATCGCTTGTCGTTTAGATCCGTCTCCCAGTACGAGTGCAGCAGCTTGCTGCCCTTAAAGCCTATTCTATGGTACTTTTCGATCAAATTTAGCGCGTCTTTGCGGTTTGGATTTACGCTAAAAAACGGCACGACCTCGTTTGGATTTTGCTCGTAAAAGGCAAAAACCTCCTCGTTTGAGGCGCAGACGGTTTTGTCCTTGTGCACGAGGTTTCCGCTCTCGTCAAATTTCGCATCGACGCCGAAAACTACGGACTTCTGGACGAAATTCGAGTTTTTTATCAGCCGCGCAAAATTGCTTTTGTAGCCTTCAAAGCCGTTTTTTATAAGCTCGCGCCTGTTTATGTCGAATTTTTTGGCAAAAAACGCAAGCGCCAGCTTGTCGTAAAATCGGTCGAATTTGACATCCGAGCTAAGCAAGTGCGAGTGAATATCGACGGTTTTTATCTGCGTTAAATTTGCGTCTAATTCGCGCGTTCGTCGGATTTCTCCCTCGCATTTAAATTCGCCGTTTTTAAATTCTGCTTGTGCGCTTAAATTTGCTCTTGCGCCGTTCTGCCCGCCGTTTTCTTTAAATTCTCCGCTTGAAAACCCGCCCGAATTTGTTTCGTTTGCCGTCAAATTTACGCTCTTTTTTGCAAATTTATCTTTGGCGTAAATTTGACTAGCGTTTTGGCAAAACCCGAGCGTTTTTGGCGCGGCCATCTCGCTCGCTCTCAAATTTGAGCTCAAATTTGAGAGCGCATTCTGCTCGGTTAAATTTGCGCGAGTTAAATTTGCCTCCGTTTTGCGAGCTACTAAACCAAAGCTTGCAGCATTTGCTCTGGTCGAGCTTGTCGCCGTTTTTCCGTCTATCAAATTTGCACCAAAACCCAAAGCGTCCAAGCGCTCATTCGCGCGGTAAAAATCATCTCGAAACATCGTTTCTCCTTTTTAAAATTTATCGAAATCATAGCCTAAATTTTAAAAAGTGTCAAGTGGTGCTTTACGCTTTATGATTTTCTAAGCTAAATTTGCGTAAGATTTCGTCAAATTTAACGAAAGGAAAGAGATGAGCTACAAGATGAGCGAGCTTTGCGAACTCTCGCAAACGCCCAAATCGACGATACTCTTTTACGTCAAGGAGGGGCTTTTGCCCGAGCCCGTGAAGGTAAAAGACAACGTGCATCAATACGGCGAGGATACGCTTTTGATGCTAAATTTCATCAAATACGTCCAGAGCAACTTCCACCTCAGCCTAAAAGAGGTAAAGGCGCTCACGCAGCAAAAGGGCTTTAGCTTTAAGCGCTGCTACGAGGCGCTTTTTGATTCGCTAGATACCTTTATGGGGTCAAATTTCGCCCAGACGCTAAGCGCCGAGCAGGCGTGCGAGAGGCTGGGTATCAGCCAGGCCGAGCTGGATAAATTTATAAAAGACGGATTTATCTTTATGCGCGGCGGCAAGCTAACGGAAAAAGAGGTCGAGATCCTGCAAATCGTGCTAGAGACGCAAAAGAGCGAGCGCGGGCAGGAAATTTTACGGACCTATATAAATTTAGCCAAACAAACGGCCAAAATCGAAGCCGAGTGCGCGCGCGAAATTTACGCGAAAGCAAAGGATAAAAACGCGGCCTTAAAGCTCATTTTTGATAATATCTTGATCCTAAAACCATACATCTTAAATTTCCATACCTTCGATGCCTACAAAAAGGAGAACAAATGAAAGGCGTTTTTTCGGTTAGGGGCTTTTTGCCCTTTTTGATAGTTATGTTTATCAATGCGGTCGTCGATCTTGGCCACAAAATCACGATCCAAAACATACTTTTTAAGAGCATCGAGGATGAAAATTTACAAATCATTCTGACCTCGCTCGTAAATTTACTAATCCTGCTGCCCTATATCATGCTTTTTAGCGTTTCGGGCTTTTTAAACGATAAATTTTCGCGCACCCGCATCACGAGATACGCGGCGGCGAGCGAAATTTTACTCACGCTTTTTATCACTATAAGCTACCTTTGCGGCTGGTTTTACGTGGCGTTTGGCACGACGCTGCTGCTAGCGGTGCAAAGCGCGGTATATAGCCCCGCTAAATACGGACTAATCAAAAAAATCGTGGGCGCAGAAAAGCTTGGCGCGGCAAACGGTATCGTGCAGGCCTTTACTATCGTGGCGATACTGCTTGGTTCGTTTGTTTTCTCGGCGATTTTTGAGAGCTACGCCGCTGCTAGCACGGACGCCGGTGAGATGATAAAATCTGTCTGGTTTATCGGCGCGATACTTTTTGTTTGCTCGGTAGCCGAGACTATTTTTACGTTTAAGATTCCGTTTTTCGAGGCAACCGACGCAGGGCTTAAATTTGACGCTAAGAAGTACCTTAAACTAGGCTACCTAAAAGAAAACACGAGGCATATCTTTAACAACAAAAACGCCTTTTTATGTACGCTTGGGCTTTCGGTTTTCTGGGCGGTGGCGCAGCTGGTTATCGCCGTTTTCCCTGCTCACTACAAGGCTATGAGCGCGGATAATAACGTCATGATCGTGCAGGCGATTTTAGCCGTTAGCACCATCGGTCTGGTCGCGGGCTCTGCGCTAGCGGGCAGCTACTCGAAAAATCATATCGAGATGGGTATCGTGCCTTTTGGCGCGCTCGGACTTTTTGTTTCGCTGCTTATGTTCGCGCAGGGTTCAAGTGCTGCGTTTATGACGCTGGCGTCCTTTTTGTTCGGCTTTAGCGGCGGCATTTTCATCGTGCCGCTAAACGCAAATATCCAGTTTTTTACGCCCGAAGAGCAGATGGGCCGCACGCTAGCGGGCAGTAACTTTATCCAAAATATCTTTATGGCGGCGTTTTTACTGCTTGCGATGGCGTTTAGTATATTTGCCGTTAGCACGCCCGAAATTTTCGTCATTACTTCTTTTAGCGTGCTTATCTGCGCGCTGGTAGCGATAAAATACCTACCGCATCTTTTTGCTCGTTTGCTTATCATGCCGTTTTTTAGGATAGGTTATACGATCAACGTCGACGGCGTCGAAAATATCCCGCAAAAAGGCGGCGTGCTGCTGCTTGGCAACCACATGAGCTGGATAGACTGGGCGGTGCTGCAGATGGCCTCTCCGCGTCCGATCAGATTTGCGATGCATAAGAGCTTTTATGAAATTTGGTACCTAAAATGGCTGTTAAATTTATTTGACGTGATCCCTATCGGCGCGGGAGCGAGCAAAAGCGCGCTAGAAAAGATCCGCGAGTGCCTGGATGCGGGCGACGTGGTGGCGCTGTTTCCTGAGGGCCACATCAGCTATAACGGCCAGATAGACGAGTTTGCGCACGGTTACGAGATAGCCGCAAGCGATACGAACTCCGTCATAGTGCCGTTTTATTTGCGCGGTCTTTGGGGATCTAGCTTCTCGCGCGCTCAAAAATACTACCAAAAAATCAGCCGTAAAATAGACGGCAAGCGCGCTATCAGGGTGAGCTTCGGCGCGCCTTTGGCACCTGAAACCAAAGCTCCGCAAGTACGCGAAAAGGTCGTCGAGCTGTCGTTTTTTAGCTGGGCGGAGTATCTAAAAACTCTCGAGCCTATGCAGTTTAGCTGGCTAAAACACGCTAAAGCGGATCTGTTTAAACGCTCGATGGTCGATAGCACGGGCGCCGATCTAAGCAATCTTAAGGCTATCGCGACGGTGCTTGTGTTTTTGTCTAAATTTAAATTCTCGTTTTTAAAAGAGCGAAACGTCGGCGTGATACTGCCGTCCTCGGTGATGGGTAGCATTATAAATTTGATG
>CAUQRE010000160.1:0-3903 GCA_963520315.1 uncultured Campylobacter sp.
CCGGCTTCATTTGAAAAGAGCCCGCGCGCGATGCCGTATCTCATCGCCGTAGCTATCGTAGCCCCTGTCGCGCCGCCCCAGGCTGCTGATGGATTAAATGCCGCTTCAAAGATGAGCGCGACGACGCTTGGGATTTTTTCTATATTAAACCCGATGATGACTAACCCGACAGCGACATAAAGGATCGCCATTAGCGGCACGATCTTTTCTGCTACGCGCGCGATAGCCTTGACGCCGCCGATAAAAATCATGGCGCAAATCGCCGCTAAAAACAGCCCGCTAGCCCAGTTTGGGATACCAAACGCCCCTTTAAAGCCGTCTGAGATGGAGTTAGCCTGCACCATATTCCCCATAAATCCCAGCGCTAAAATGATCGCTAGCGCAAAAAACGCCGCTAGAGCTTTGGCGTAGCGGCTCTTTAGTCCGCGACTGATATAAAACGCAGGCCCGCCGATCACGTGACCGCTGTCGTCCTTGGCGCGGTAAATTTGCGCGAGGCAAATCTCGGCAAAATTCGTCGCCATGCCCAAAAACGCCGCGCACCACATCCAAAATATCGCGCCCGGACCGCCCATTATAAGCGCGGTTGTGGCACCTACGAGGTTGCCCGTGCCCACCTGCGCCGCGACGGCCGTAGCGACTGCTTGAAACGAGCTCATGCCAGATTTACCCGCCGCTTCGCCGTGCAACGAAAAATTGCCGAACAGCCCGTAAAGCCCCGCTTTAAATTTAAAAATCTGCACGAAACGAAGCCTAATCGTGAAGTAAAGCCCCGTACCGCAAAGCAGCGCGATGAGAAAATACGGCCCCCAAAGGAATGAATTTACGGAGCTTACGAGATCGGTGAGCATGGATTTTGCCTTTAAATATTTAAAATTTTTCAAGTATATTTAAAAAAAAATAAAATTAGAATAAATAAGAAAAATTTTTTAGCTTGGCTTAAAATTTTGTGCCGACTTTCGGCTTACTCGCGACAAACGCATTCTTGCTAGCTAGGTTTTACGGCAGTTTTTTGCGCTCTAAGGCGTTTTTGATTGACAATTTCTAAATTTATCCCGCGATGACGGCTTAGCAGGTCTGAAATTTTTAAATTTTATACGCATTTTTAGGCGGCTTTTATGAGCGATTCGCCGTTTTTTCTACGCGGACGTAGCACGGCAAAACGTATTTGGCTCATGGTTTTGCTAAAATTTTATCAAAAGCGTTTAAAAGGCTTTGGCGCTAAATCGCTTTGTCGTCTTTGCCAAAATTGCCCGCCTTTTGCTTGATTAGGTTAAATTTACCGTTTTGCGCCGATTTTTGTAAGATTAGGCAAGCTAGCAATGCCTCGCGAACTGCCGGCGGGCTTGCTTCCAGGTTTAAATTAAAGGCAAATTTCACTTCTACCGCACGAATTTAACACTACCCTATAGGCTTAAAACCGCGTAAAATCCTTGACGGTCGCGTCAAAAGCCGCACGCGAATAAAAAATCATCATCGTAAAAGCCTTATTCCCAAAGCCCCCCGCCGTTAATCTACCCAAAGCCGCGCCCTCTATCTTTAAATTTGCGATGTAAGCTAAATTTTGCTCGTTTCTCTGTATTTCTTTTTAAAATTTACTCTTATACTCGCCGTAAATTAAATTTGACGGAGTAAAGCCTAAATTTAGCCTTTTGATTTGATTTTTGCTAGCCACTCGTCCAGCGTTTTTTCAAAGCCGATGCCGTTGCTCTCGTAAAATTTAAGCGGTTTTTCGAGATATTTTTGCTCCACCCAGCCGCCGAAACTATGCGGATACAGATAGTCCTTGGCCTCGGGCGCGGTGTTGATGAGATATGGCGGGATAGCTAGCGGCGGCTCGTTTTTGACATAGGACATCGCGGCGTTTATGGCCTTGTAGCTGGAGTTTGACTTTGGCGAATGAGCCAGATACATCGCACACTGAGCGAGGATTATCCGCGCTTCGGGAAAGCCGATCTTGCTAACGGCAGCTAGCACGTTAGCGGCTAAATTTAACGCGTTAGGGTTTGCGTTACCGATATCCTCGCTAGCAAATATCGCCATCCTACGCGCGATAAAATCAGCACTCTCGCCCGCGTCGATAAGCCGTGCCAGATAGTACATAACGGCGTTTTCATCGCTTCCCCGCAGGCTTTTTATAAATGCGCTTGCTAGCCCATAGTGCACATCGTCCTCACTAACTCCTTCGCTAACGGCGTTAGCTCGCAGCGTTTTTAAATTTTCTAACGTTACCTCTTCGCCCAGACTCACAGCAAACTCTAGCAAATTTAGCAGCCCGCGCGCGTCTCCGCCGCTACTTTTTACGAGATAGGCTTTGGCTTCGTCCGAGATGTCAAATTTGACTTCGCCACTCACGCGCTCAAGCAGCTTTTCAAAATCATCGCTCGCAAGCGGCTTAAACTCAAAGAGCATCGAGCGGCTGCGGACGCCAGAGCTTAGCGTGAAATATGGATTTTCGGTGCTGGCTCCGATGATGGCTGCGCGGTAGTTTTCCATCGGTATCAGCAGGGCTTCTTGCTGCGTTTTGCTTAGGCGGTGGATCTCGTCGATGAAAAATAGCGGCTTAGAAAGCGCGTTTTCGTGGTTTTTTAGGATTTTGCGAAACTCATCGATCTTGAGATTTCCGCCGTCAAATTCGTAAAAATCATACTCCATCGACCGTGCGACGACGCGAGCAAAGCTAGTCTTGCCGCAGCCTGCAGGCCCGTAAAATATACTGTGCGGGATTTTTTTGTTTTCGATAAATTTTTTAAAAACGCCCACCAGCTCGCGCTGTCCGCAGATCTCGTCTAAACTGCGCGGACGAAATTTCAAAGCGAAATTTTGCAAATTTGCTCCTTTTAAATTTTAAAGCATTATAGTCAAATTTAAATTAAGAAGCGGATTTGCGGGAGCAGGCGGGTTAAATTTAGCTCCGCGTCCGGGCCCGCTTTGTCTCGCTACGACTTAAATTTACTTTTTTGGGTCTTTTAAACTAGACAAATACCGCGCCTGTGCCGATTTTAGCACCGAAAAAGAGCGCGAAGCCGAAAAAATAAATTTATTTTTAAATATTCGTTTTAAAAAAGAGGCTATAATGCCCGTCTATTTCAAACAAGGAGACATAATGAAAAAGTCATTATTAGTAGTTGCCGCTCTTGGCATAATGGGCGTTAGCGCCTCTGCGGCGGAGCTTTCGCCTGCATGCGAGGAGTATTTTAAACTAGTTGACGAGTTCGTCGAAAAAACCAAAGACAATCCGCAAATGGCGGCTATGAAATCGACTTACGAAGATCAAAAAAATCAATTCGCCGCGCTACCTAAAGACGCCCAAGAAGCGGCTTGCAAACCTGCTATCGATCAAATGAAGCAAGTTATCGCAACTCTACCTAAATGATTTTTCCCCTCCTTTTGGAGGGAAACCCCTTTAAAAACATACAATTTTTTATCTAATTTTCACCGCGCCAAATTCGCTAAATTTGCCCTTTTAGGTTTCGTAGCGGATGAGGCAAATTTAACCGATATTTTTACTCGTTTTTCAAAGCCGGCTTACCGAGCGGCATTTAAATTTGCTCCGTTTTAAGCCCAAAACGTAAATTTAAGGCTAAAATTTAGCCGATTTAGCGCGGGTTAGTCGCGAATAATCTTTGCTTTTGCCGTTATGCTCGCGATTTTTAGCTCGTAGATATTCATCGCCTTTAGCCCGTGAGCCGCGGCAACGTCAAAAGTTCGCATATACTTTGGCGTGTATTTTTCGCTAAGCAGGCGTAGCGCGCGCAGTCTCGCCGCCTCGTCCGTCACGATATAAGCTTTAGTCTCTGCGATAGCGGATTTGTATTCTGTCGTAAAGAATTTCGCCCCAAGCGCCTAGCCGTCGTCCTTGATCGCGTCTAGCTGCTCATCCGTCAAAATCGGCACCCGTGC
>CAUQRE010000161.1:0-3875 GCA_963520315.1 uncultured Campylobacter sp.
TCATAAGCCCAGTACAGCCAGTTTATATTAAATATATCAGACTGCGCGATTATAGGAAAGGTTTTTGCCGCCGTTACGGCTGCTGGCGACCTTAGATCGGCCCCAAAAATAGAGTTAAATCCAAATTTCTCGCCGGCCGGAACTATTTTGTTAAAGTCTTGCAACGCTAGCTCTACTCTATATCTTGCGTATTGAGCTTGCTCTTTCATCGCGTTTGCATACGCATAGGACTGAACTATTAGCGAATAGGTCAAAATACAAGCGACGAATTTGGGCAAAAAGGATAAAAATTTAACCTCGAATTTTAGAGAAAAAATAAAAATTATCGCTAAAAATACGCCAGCACCCATAAACATCCTAGAAAAAAACAACTGTTTAACTAAAATTAAATATGCACCGTAAGATAAAAGCAAGCCCAAGACGATAAAACAAATCGTAAAAATCGCCGCTAGTATTTTGTTTATCTTCGCGGTTTTAACGGCCGCTAAAAAGAACATCAAAACGCCGGCAATAAATATAGAAACAAACACGGTTTTTCTAAACGTAAATCTGTAATATTCGTAAACGCGTTCTAAATTTCCTTTTACGCCCTCATACGCTTGGCCTAAAGAGAAAATTTCGTTTGACGTGTAGTTATCTACCGTTTGCATAACGAAAAATCTATAAATCAAAAATGCGCAAACATAAGAAAAAATCAAAACTCCGATTAGTTTAAGCGTCTGCGAGGGCTTGCGTCCGGCCAAGATCCCGTCCAAAACCGCAAATAAAGATAACATCAAAAAAGCGGAATTGCCGGCCTGATAGGTCGTAAGTGTAAGCTGCATGCAAAGTATGGAAACAAAGACAAAAGCGAGTTTACGCCTCAAAAACAAAAAAGAAAATATCGGAGCTACTAGGGCTATCGTCATAAAGATACTGTCGAATTTATAGCTCATATTTTCTAAAAAATAGGGGCTTAGGCCTAAAATAACGCTGGCGATTAAGCCTAGTTTGGAGTATTTTTTTAAAATAATCTTAACCAAAACCATGGAGCCGATAGATAAAAGCCCTATCGATAAAAGGTGCGTTAGAGGCGAAGCCAGAACATTTCTGTGCTCGCTAAGATATATAAATTTCGATAAATACTCGGACATATATCTACTAAAAAGGAAAAAATCAAACTGCCCAGTCGCCGATCTGTAGTAATCATCGGAGTAGTTTATATTATTTATCATCAAGGCAAAATATCCAAGAAAATAAACCATATAAATAAAAAAGAAATACTTTAGAAAATCTTTTTGTTTAAAAAAATGTAAAAAAGTAAATTTAATAAAAATTATATTTTTTAAAATTAGATTCATACTCTTTCCCCAAGATAGATTAAAAACAACCGTAAAAAGCCTTTTTGCGGCATTAAAACAAATTTTGATTATATTTTTTTATTCATTAAAGTATATTGAATGCATATTTCAAAAATCATCGCTCTTGCAAGCTTTTGGTTTATAATAATGCAAAGGTTCGCGAAATTTAGCCTAAATTTGGCATCCTTTGGCAAAGCCGTTGCAAGCGGCTAAATTCCGTAAAACCATACGAGAATTTAAACAAAAAGCATGTAGCAATCAAATTTTAAAATTTCAGCGCGATTTACGCCGCAAAACTAAAATCGATTTTAGCCTTAATGCAAAATAAAGTAAATTTTACTTCTGAAGTCTAGGCAAATGCCAGCCGAGATAATACGCCGCAAGCCTAAACACGACGCCAAACGCAAAAAGCCCCATCACCCAAAAAACGCTAGTAAGCCCGGCGTAATCCATAGCAAAATAAAGCAGTCCCGCTACGATACTAACCGTCGCGTAAAGCCCGGTTTTAAGACACCATGGGACTTCGTTAAACAGCACGTCGCGTATCATGCCTCCGCCCACGCCGTTGCAAAGCGCGAGCAACACGACGCCAAAGACGTTGTAGCCAAACTGTAGCGCCACGATCGCCCCGACGATAGAAAAGCTCACGAGATCCACGGCGTCGGTGGTGACGAAGAGAAATTTTTTCTCGATATCGCTTCGCTTATGTAGGCGCAAAAACGCCGAAAGAAAAAGCATCACCATCACGATAATGCACGGAGCGTAGTGCGTAAACGAATACGGCGGGCGCGAGACGATAGCGTCGCGCATAAATCCGCCTCCAAGCGCGGTTAGAAGCGCGGCGATAAAGATACCCAGCCAGTCGCAGTCGCGCTTAACCGCGAAGATAAATCCGCTCGTGGCGGCCGAAGCGATGCCGATGTATTCGGCTACCAGAAGTGCTGTCATTTAGTACCTTAAGTTTTTAAACGAGATTTTACATTTTTAAAATAAAAAAGCAGTTAAATTTAAACAAAACTACGGCGGCGGGCGCAAACGAGCGGCAAAAGTGCCAGCGCATGGGGCGCAAAGATTGGACGCGTTTTACGGCGCAGTGCCGGCGATACGATCCCATATCCGTGCTTACAAATTTAACCAGGTTTACGCACGGACGGCGCGATTTGGCGAATGCGGCAAAACGGCTGTCCTTATAGCTACGGCGCGCGGAAATTTTGAGCTCGTCTTATACTGCGACGACAGCGATAAATATAACGTCAGCTTCCGTAAAATCAAGCCCGTCTCGTGTCAAAATCCAAAGCCGTTAAAATTTAAGCGCCGGCATAAAATGGCGAAATTTAACGCAAGAGAGCAAATTTAAGCGCATCTTACGCAAAGGGCAGGACGGCAGAAATTTGGCAAATGGGTAAATTTATACCCAGACGTCCGCGAGAGCATTTTGACTAAGATAAGGCGTTTGCAAATCTGCCGCTCGGGCTTACTCTGCACCCCGCTCGTATATCAAATTTAGCCGAATTTGAAGGCAACCGTACCGCCTGCCAAACGGGACTAAATTTGCGCGCTACCGCCAAAACCGACGCGAAACTCCGTTAGCCCTCCGCCACTTTTGCACGAGATTTTAAACCCGAGCTCTTTACAAAAAGTTTTGACGATATGAAGCCCGATGCCAAAACCGCCGTTTCGCTCGTCAAAGCGCGTGTAAAGCTCGGAAACCCGCGGCAAATTTTCCTTCGCGATGCCTGCACCGCTGTTTGAGATCGCGAGCGCTGCAGGAGTTAAATTTACGCTTACCGAGCCATTTTCGTCGCAGTATTTTATGGCGTTACTTAGTAGATTGTCGATGATTTTTCGCGTTTTTTTATAGGATGAGCGCAGCTGCACCTCGGCGATTTGCATGCTTAAATTTATATTTTTTTGCTCCAAATTTAGCTCAAAATACCCGATTCTCTCGCGTACCAGCTCGCTTAGGCTAAAGCTCGTTGCCGCGCCATCCTCTTTACCGCTAAGCTTTACTAGCGCGAGATCCTCATAAAGCGTCGAGATCGTTTTAGATGCGGTTTTTATGTTGTTTAGATACTTTTTCGGATCGGTTTCAAACATCTCTATACTCATCAAAATAACGCTAAGAGGCGTGTTTATCTCGTGCGTCGTATCCCTGATAAAATCGTTTAAAAAGTCGATGCGGCGGTAAAGCGGACGCAACGAAAGACGGATAATAAAATAAGCTATGACTAAAATAGCAAGAAGTATCATAAACGAGAAAAATATTATTTTGAGTTTTAGCATGAGAATCGCAAACTCGGGATCTTCGACCTTTACGGCGACGTAGTACTCCTCCTCGCCGAGGCGATTTTTTAGATAAAACTGCACCACCGAGTTCGCCCCGTCCTTGTATCTTTGCGGCATGCCCTCGCGCGGCTCAAAGTCGTCCTCGATCTCCTCGCCCGTTTTTAAATTTACGGCAAAAGCCTCGACGTCGTCGAAATCATCGTCGTCTATCTCGCCGTTTTTTTGCAGTTTATTTTGCAGGTGGTGCTG
>CAUQRE010000162.1:0-3844 GCA_963520315.1 uncultured Campylobacter sp.
TCCAAAGGCATGCAAAAAGTAGTCGGACTATATCTAGTAGGTACGTTTTTAGCCGCCGTGGTTGCCGTAGTCGCTAGTTTTCTTTTTCCTACGGAGCTTATGCTAAAAGGCGTACAGAGCGCCGATATGAGCGCGCCGCAAGGTATCGTAGAGGTGCTAAAAGACCTCATCTTTAAAATGGTTCAAAATCCGATCACCGCACTATCAAGCGGCAACTACATCGGCATCATTACCTGGGCCGTGGGCGGCGGTATCGCGATGAGATTTTGCACGCAAGAAACTAAAAAAGTATTCCAAGACGTCAGCGACGGCGTGACTAAAATCGTTAGATTTATCATCCGCCTCGCGCCGTTTGGTATCTTTGGCCTAGTTACTATCAGCATCCACGAGACGGGCTTTGAGGCGCTTGCGGGCTACCTAAAACTAATCCTCGTTCTAGTAGGCGCGATGGCCTTCGTTTCCTTCGTCGTTTACCCTGCGATGGTGTTTGTAGTTACTAAGAAAAACCCTTATCCGCTCGTGATGACTTGCGTGAGAGAGAGCGCGGTTACGGCGTTTTTCACCCGTAGCTCGGCGGCAAACATCCCCGTAAATATGGCGCTTTGCAAAAAGCTAGGACTAAAAGAGGAGCTCTACTCGATCTCGATCCCTCTAGGAGCTACTATAAACATGGGCGGAGCTGCCGTAACTATCGGCGTTTTGGCGCTTGCGGCGGTAAACTCGATCCCCTCTATCACCGTTGATTTTGGCGACGCGTTACTGCTTTGCTTTATCTCGGCTCTTGGCGCGTGCGGGGCTTCTGGCGTTGCGGGCGGTTCGCTACTGCTGGTGCCGCTTGCTTGCGCGCTATTTGGCATCGGTAACGACATCGCGATGCAAGTTGTCGGCGTAGGATTTATCATCGGCGTGATCCAAGACTCGGTAGAAACAGCCGTAAATAGCGCCTCAGACGTACTTTTCACAGCCGTAGCGTCTGAAACGTCAGAGTAAATTTAAGGTCGCAAAAATGAACGTTTGGGACTTGACCCCGCTTTTTAAAAACGAAAAAGAGCTGGAAACCTCGGCTCTTTCGTTGCAAAACGAGTGCGAAAAATTTGAAGCCAAATACTCGGATAAATTTTTAAATTTAAGCGATGAGGAATTTTTAGGCGCGCTTAGCGAGTATGAAAATTTGCTAGAAAACATCGCTCGCGTGCAAATTTACGTGAGCCTGGTCTTTTCAAAAGACACCTCAAAGGGCGCTTTTTACGCCAAATTTGACGAGCTAAGCTCAAAAGCGCAAAATCATCTGCTCTTTTTCGAGCTTAAATTTAACGAATTTGACGAAGCCAGACAAAACAAAATCATCGCCAAAAGCGCGAGACTCGGCTACTATCTAGCCAATATCGCAAAAGAAAAAGCCCACCAGCTAAGCCTAAAAGAGGAGCAAATTTTACTCCGCACGGCAAACACGGGCGCGGAAGGCTTTTCGCGGCTTTTTGACGAGACGCTAAGCGCGCTTAAGTTTAAATTTAAAGGCAAAATGTTAGGCGAAGAGGAGATTTTATCTAAGCTTCACAGCCCAGACCGCGCCGAGCGCAAAGCGGCAGCAAAGAGCCTCTCGGGCGGTCTAGCGCCGCAGCAGCATCTGCTTAGCTACATCTATAATATGATAAAAACCAACCTAAAAACCAGCTGCGAACTGAGAAAATTCGACCTGCCCGAAAGCCCGCGGCATTTTTCAAACCAAACGACCAAGGCTAGCGTAGACGCGCTCATAAAGGCTGCCGAGACGAGCTTTGATCTGCCGATTAAATTTTACGAAAAAAAGCGCAAAATTTTAGGGCTTAAAAAGCTTTACGACTACGATAGGTACGCGCCGCTTGAGCAGAGTAAGAGCGTTTATAAATTTGAAGAGTGCAAAAAAATCGTACTTGAGACTTTTGCTAAATTTAGCCCAAAATTCGGCGATATAGCCGCTCGCGCGTTTAAGGAGGGCTGGATCGACGTATATCCTGCGCAAAATAAACGAGGCGGCGCCTTTTCTCAATCAGGCGTCGCAAATGCTCATCCTTACGTACTTTTAAACCACACCGACGAGAGGCGGGATCTTTTTACCCTAGCGCACGAGCTAGGCCACGCCGCACATCAAAATCTAGCCTATGAAAGCGTAGGATTTCTAAACGCCGACACGCCGCTAACTACGGCGGAGACGGCATCGGTGTTTTGCGAGATGTTGGTTTTCGATCACGTAAAAAGCACGCTAAAAGGCAAAGAAAAAACTGCCCTACTCGCGGGCAAGATCGAGGATATCTTCGCTACGCTTTATCGCCAGATAAACTTCACGACCTTTGAGCGCCGAGTTCACGCGCATGAGGGCGAGATAAGTGCTGATGAGCTAAATAAAATTTGGCTCGAAGAGAGCTCTAAGATGTTCGGGCCAAGCGTCACGCTAAACGACTATTATAAAATTTGGTGGAGCTACATCCCGCACTTTATCCACACGCCGTTTTACTGCTACGCCTACTCCTACGCGCAGCTTTTGGTGCTGGCGATTTTTGGGCTTTATAAAAGCGGCAAATGCGAAAATTTCGTGCAAATTTACACCGAGTTTTTAAGCGCGGGCGGCTCACGCTCGCCAAAAGAGCTGGTCGGGATGTTCGGTTTTGATATCGAGGACGCGGCGTTTTGGCAAATCGGCATAAACGAGGTTAGAAAGCTAGTGGAGGAGTTTTGCCAAGAAGCGTAGCGAGCGCAAATTTGACTAAATTTGAAGGCCCGGGCGGCTACGAATTTGACGCTAAATTTTGCGTTAATTTAAGGTCAAATTCAGCGCCGCGATAGACGGCAAAATTTAAAAAGGCACAAAAGGAGGCAAAATGCTTGATGAGATTTTAGACGACGAGAAATTTTCGGCGATGATGAAGGAACACGTTTTTGAGTGCGTGGAGTATCTGCTAAAAAACAACCGCGCGTTTTCGGCGATGGCTAACCTTGATCTAGTCAAATTTGACCCCGAGCTGCCTGAGTATATTAGCAGCACTTTTACGGCTCCAGTTATCGTCTTTACCCTTGCGGGCTATACTTTTAGCAGCGCCAAACTCACGCCGGAGGAGCTGAGCTTCGAGGCCGGCTTTGGCAAGGAAAATTTCGCCAGCGTCGTTAGCTTTCCGCTTGGAGCTATCGTTCAAATTTTAGTAGAAAACAGCCCGATTTTAGTAAATTTTTCCGTATACAAAACTCAAAAAAGCCAGCTTGAAAAGTCGATGTCGGCGCTAATGTCAAACCCGAATAATAAAGATTTATTTAAAAAGTGAGCAAATTTTATCCGCCGTTTTGCTCGCACTATTTTTTGTAAATTTACTTTTATATGCTTTTCATTCATTGGGCCGGGCGATATTAGTTTTGCCAAATAGGCGGCTTTATAGCGCTTACTTCGCTTTGCGTATGCATATTTTGACGGACATGGATTTGCCTTAAATTTACTAAATTTACTTGAGCAAAACGCTATCTTATTGCAGCGATTTTGCTAGTAACGATTCTCTTATTTCTTAATATCAAAAATTAACTTGTAATTTTTAAACTAATTTCTATTTTTTAATCAAACTATAAACGAATATTTATTATCATTTCGTATTTTATAGCAAATGAATATCAAAATTATCGTTAATAAGGATAGAAAATGAACCGTCTTAAATTCTCTCTTGCCGCTTTGCTTCTTTTATCGAATTTAAACGCAAAAGAGGCCGAGGTCGAGCTAAAAGAAGTAACGGTTAGCGGTGAAGCGGAAGCGCAAAGCGATCCGCTGCAAAAAAAGGTAGGCCAAAACGTAAAAAGTGCCAAAGAACTAACCAAAACTCAGGTC
>CAUQRE010000163.1:0-3830 GCA_963520315.1 uncultured Campylobacter sp.
TTGACGGCGAGCTTTACACCGCGCGGGGCGAATTTGAAAAAATCCAATCGATCGTAATGGATAAAACGCCAAACATTGCCGCGTGGAGCGAGGTTAAATTTTGCGTTTTCGACGTGCCAGAAGCTAGCGGCGGGCTTTTAGAGCGGCTTAGCGAGCTCGAAAAATTTATCGCAAAAAATCCGCAAGCCGGGCAAAATTTAAAGATAATCAAGCAGATAAAAGTAAAAGATAACGCCGAATTTGAGGCGTTTGCCGAGCATATCGTCGCAAAAGGCGGCGAGGGTGCGGTCGCGCGAGAGCCAAACGCGCCCTACGAGCGAAAACGAAGCAAAAACGCGCTGAAATACAAAAAATTTAAAGACGCCGAGTGCGAGGTAACGAAGGTAAACGCCGGCACTGGCAAATACGCCGGGCTCATGGGCTCGGTAACTTGCAAGGCGCTTAGCGCGGCTGGCGCAAACCCGGACGAGCAAATCGCTAGCGGAGTAAAATTTAAGATTGGCTCGGGCTTTAGCGACGAAGAGCGCGCAAACCCGCCTAAAATCGGCTCGATAATAACCTATAAATATCAAAATTTAACCGCAAAAGGGTTGCCGAGATTTCCGGTATTTTTGCGGGTTAGAGAGGATTAAATTTGGCTATCTCGGTCAAATTTGCCCGCTTGGTTGCCTTGATGCAGGCGCCGTAAATTTATGCTCGGCGCGCGGTATGGCGGCTAAATTTACGAAGCGCTTTTGGACAAATTTGCCGCTTTGATACTCGCTTGGACTCAAATTTTAAGAATTCTGATGGTCTTTTGGTTAAATTTGGCTTCTTTTATAGCCTTGATTTGCGCTCTGCCAGCTCAAAAGATACAAACACCGTTTCATTAAAAAATTATATTCAAATTTGCTATGCTCGATGCCCGTTTCAAATTAAATTTAATGCTTAATCTAACCCTACTCGCCACCGTCTCGCTTGGAAATTTCCTTAAAAAATTCATTTATATCGCAGTTGAAAAGTTTTGAGAGCTTAAAAAGGTGAAGTAGATTAAAGTGCTTGCCGTGGGCGTTATTTTCCATATTTGCGTAAAATCCGCCCGAGGCTTGCCCGATACTTAGAGCCGTCTCGAGCTGGCTTAGATTTTTCTCTTGCCGCATTCTTTTTACATTTGAAGCTACGGTATCAAAAAACTGCTCGTTTTCCTCATCTGTCGTTATCTCAGGTAAATTTAACACGCCCATTCCTATAGAAAAGTTTTCTATAAGTTTATTTCTCATATAATTCTTTATCAACTTGCTATGGCGATTATGCCTATAGCAGTAATTTATTTAAAGGTGATAAAATGCCAAGATGTAGTTTTATATTAAGCGAACAGCTAAGTATGGCACTAAGGCAACTCGGATTTGATTACGAACGCGGATTTAAGCCCGAAGACGTATTTAATTATCCGGACGTTATATTGCTTTTGTGTAAAAATCTTTGCAAAATTTATATAGAAGATATTAGGCAGATGTTTGGATTGGAGTGCGAAGGTATGGAGGTGTTTAAAAAATTGCAAGAGAAATATGATGGGGACGCGAGTTTTACTACATATTTAGAGAAATTTGCAGAATTTGCTAGAGTGCTTCTACAAAATAGCACCGAAGACTTAGAGAATAATAATCCTCTCTTGGAAAGCGACGGTGCAACGTGGTTTAAAGATGGGTACAATGCTATGCTTGGCATACATAGTTTTGTTGTTGAGCTAAAAGAATGTAATTAATATCAGGAGATGTAACTATGAGAGTAGATGATTTGCAGGTTTTCGAGCTAGAGCTAAATAAAGATGTTACCCTTGCCGACCTATGGAATATCGGAGCACTTAGGCATGCCTATACCGGCAATTATGTTTTTGAAGATGAAGAATACGACAAAAAATTTTGGAAAATGGCCGAATCTGATAATTTTGAAGGATATGTAAGGCTTGACAGTGACGACATAGACAAAAGTACATCTTGGCTAATAGAAAACAACATAGTAGACTATCGTGACACTTATTATTTGTATTCATTTGTAAATGATAAAATATACTATAGAAATATATATGGGGACAATTGGCCTAAACCTTGTGTCGTAGGAATAATAAGGGTTGTAAGGGATAGTGGCAATAGAGGAACAACTTTATATTTTATATCTTTGCCTCTATGTAATGAAGGTAAGATTAATGGGGTAGAGTGGCTTAGTAATTTGCCAAAAAACTATGATGGGCATTATGAGGTCCATAGTTATTTTAGTTATAGTAGCATTAAAGGCGAAAAACACAAGGATGCGGTTTTCCCAGATTTTGAATTATATATTTATAAAAAAATAATTGGAATATTAAAGCCAATAACCATACTAGATATTAAAAAATGGATAAAAGAACTACCAAAAACTGATTTGTATGAGATAGTTCAGAATGATGATGACTTATGGTTAGAAGCATATAAGAGTTATGAATATGTTAAAAATATCGATAAATATATTTCCCATTATGACAATAATACTCAAGGTGAGCAAAATTGTACGTGTAATGGTGTTGAGTGTATTAGGTATTGTGTGGACAAGATGGGGCTTTCTAAGTATAAATAGTTAAAAATTAATTTTACCTTTTTATCTTTTATGATAAAATCCAAAATCTAAAATTTAAAGAGGTGGAATTTATGAAAATTTTAATAACGGGCGGAGCGGGCTACATCGGCTCTCACGTGCTAAAAGCGCTTTTAAAGCAAGGCGGGCACGAGATAACGGTCGTGGATAATCTTTGCAAAGGCACTACAAAGGCGCTTGACGCGCTTGAAAAAATCGGTAAATTTAAGTTCGTAAAGGCAAATTTAGAGGATGATTTGACGCAAATTTTCGCCGAGGGCAAATTTGACGCGATTATCCATTTTGCCGCATTTATAGAGGTTTTTGAAAGCACGCAAGAGCCGCTAAAATACTACCTAAACAACACCGCAAACGTAGCTAAAATTTTAACCTATTGCAAAGAGTACGGCGTAAATAAATTTATATTTAGCTCCACCGCTGCCGTTTACGGCGAGCCGGAAATCGGCGAGGTCGACGAGCAAACCGCGGCAAATCCGATAAATCCCTACGGCCGAAGCAAGCTAATGAGCGAGTGGATCATCAAAGATTATGCCGCCTCAAATGAAAATTTCAAATTTGCGATTTTACGATACTTTAACGTCGCGGGTGCCGACGAAGAGGGGCTCATCGGGCAAAACTATCCAAACGCCACGCACCTAATCAAAGTCGCGACGCAGACGGCTCTGGGCAAACGCGAAAGCATGGGAATTTTCGGCAGCGACTATCCGACCGCAGACGGCACCTGCGTGAGGGACTACATCCACGTGAGCGACCTAGCCGAAGCGCATCTAAGCGCGCTGGAGTATCTAAACGAGCATGAAAAAAGCGAGACCTTTAACGTCGGCTACGGCCGCGGCTTTAGCGTGAAAGAGGTTATAGAAACGGCTAAAAAAGTAAGCGGGGTTGATTTTAAGGTTATTAACTCGCCTCGCAGGCAGGGCGATCCAGCATGCCTCATCGCAAAGCCAGAAAAGATAAGAAATTTAACTAACTGGCGACCTAAGAGAGAGGATTTATCGCTCATCATAAAAACCGCGCTTGAGTGGGAGAAAAGGCTGTGAGGATCGCAGTCGTAGGCACGGGCTACGTGGGGCTAGTTAGTGGTGCGTGCCTAGCTAAAATGGGCAACGACGTCATATGCGTGGACGTGGACGAAGTCAAGATAAATGCCCTAAACAGCGGCATCATACCGATCTATGAGCCCGGACTTTCTGAAATCGTGGCCGAGTGCAGGGCAAACG
>CAUQRE010000164.1:0-3827 GCA_963520315.1 uncultured Campylobacter sp.
CGGCGTTTACGAGGCTAAGGTGTTTTGCGACGGATGTAGCGAAAACTCAAAAAGCACGCTAATACTAAACGCGGACGGCACGTTTAAAATCGACACCGTTTATCAAAAAAAGATTGCGCAAAGAGAGATGCAAAAGGGCATTTACGAGATAAGCGGCAACACTCTAAGCGCAACGAATCAATACCGCGAAAAGCTAAATTTCGAGATTAACGGCGATACATTGCGCCAGATAAGCAACCAAAACAGCTTTATCAAAGAAAATTTCGCCCAGGAGCGCATCTACAAAAAGCTAGAAGCCAACTAAGCTGCAAATTTAGCGCTCAAATTTGACCCGAAGCCAAAATGAATAAATTTATCGACCTACTAAAAACCCAGCCCGTTTTCGCGCGCCTCTCGCTCATACAGCTGATTTGTTATTTCGGCGTTTGGTTCTCGCACACGGGCATTTTCACGCTACTTATCGAGCTTGACGCGCCCGTTTGGGCTATCACGGCGGCAGCTGCGCTTGCTTTCGTGCCGGGCGTGCTGCTATCGCCTTTTAGCGGTATCGTGGCGGATAAATTTAGCCCCAAACCTATGCTAATAGCGCTCACGGTCGTAGAGATGGTGACTGTTTTTATGCTCGTTTTTATCGACAAGCTTTCATTGATGTGGCTGCTATTTGTGATAATATTTATCAGAGTCGGGGCCGGCGGAACGTATTTTCAGGTCGAGATGAGCCTTTTCCCCAAAATTTTAAACAAAGACGACCTAAAAACCGCAAATGAGATCCACTCGCTCATCTGGGCGTTTTCATACACCGCAGGTATGGGTCTGGCGGGCATTTATATCCATTTTTTCGGGATAAAAAGCGCCTTTTTGCTAGACTGCGCTCTTTACGGCGTGGCGCTTATCGTCCTGCTTGAAACCGATATCGCCGTGCGGGCTAAAAAAGGCGGCGAGAAAGTCCGCGAGATGCTAAAAAACGGCCTCAAATACGTAAAACAAAACCCTCTCATCGCGCATCTCATCATGCTGCACGCGGTAGTAGGCGTGACCAGCTACGACGCACTCGTGGCTCTGCTAGCCGACTATCCGTACGCGGGCCTGCTCTCGGCATCGCTCATCATCGGCTACATAAACGCCTGCCGCGCCGTCGCGCTGATCGTCGGTCCGCTAGTGCTTAGCAAATTCGTCTCAAACTCCAACCTAGTCTATATCTACGTCGGGCATGGGCTTGGCGTCATCGCGTGGAGCGCGCTGCAGTTTAACTTCTACATCGGATTTATTGGGATTTTTTGCGCGGGATTTTTCACCTCGACGCTTTGGAGCTACACCTACACGCTCATCCAGCAAAAGTGCGATCCGGCGTTTTACGGCCGCATCATCGCCTATAACGATATGGTTTATCTAGGCGTCGCAGCGGTGATATCTAGCGGTATAGGGCTGCTTTTTGAGCTTGGGCTTAGTCTCTCGCTGATCACGGCGCTGATAGGCTGCATCTTTTTTGCGGGAGCGATTTATTGGGTATTCGTGCGTAAAATTTATAAAGACGAACTAGCGTAATTTTACTCTGCGGCGCGGGTTTGGCAAGGCAAATTTAAGCGAGCAAATTTACCGTCCGCATCAAAAACGTAGCCGTCCGCTTACGTCAAATTTAAGCAAATTTGAGCCGAATTTGACCTCAAATTTATCTCGCTCAGGCCTTAGCGTAATAAGTCGTTCCGTTTGAAATATGCTTTTTATAAAGCGTCGTAAACGGCACCAAATCGGCGTGTCCGACGTAGAGCCTGCCGTGATCGCTCAAAATTTTATGAAAGCGCTCGACCGTTTTTAGCTTAAATTCCTCGTTAAAATAAATCATCATATTTCGCGAGAAAATGATGTCGAATTTGCCGAGCTTAAAGATCGCGTCGTCAAAGATATTAACCACGCTAAACTCGCATCTAGGCAGCATCGCGCGCTTGATTTCGTACTTGTCGTCGCGTTTTGTGAAGTAGATATTTTTTTGATTGTCGTTTAAGCGGTGTAATGAACGCTCGCTATAAACGCCCTTTTTACAGCTATCGATAGCCTCGGAGTTTATGTCGATGCCCACGATGCTAACGCGGTTTACGTCGAGCAAATTTGAGTGCGCGAGCATACCTAGCGAGTACGCCTCGTCGCCCGTCGAGCACGGCGCGCACAGTATCCGCACGCTATCAAGCTCCTCTCTGGCGTAATAAATCGCGGCTTGTAGCTGCGGCAACTCTCTATAAAAATAAGTCTCGTTCGTGGTGATCAAATTTACGATTTCTTGCCTCATAAGGCGGTCTACGATGACTTTTGAGCTTAACGCTTCAAAGCTTGAAATTCGGTTTGCCTGGCAGAAATTTATTAGGCGCTGCTTTATCATGTCCTTTTTGGACTCCAGATCCACGCCGCACATATTTTTGACGACTTCGACGAATTTATTCAGCCCCGCCGCATCGCTAGGAGCGGGCGTCAAATTTGCATTTTCAAACATGTAAAAACCTTTCTAGTTCCGCTCTTATGCCGTCGATGGGTAGCGACTTTAAATTTGCGTTGATTTCTTTCGCGCGTTTTGGCATGCCGTAGACGATCGCGCTCTCCTCGCTTTCGGCGATGCATTTAGCGCCGGCTTTATATAGCTCGTTTAGCCCGCGCGCGCCATCGTCGCCGATGCCAGTTAGCAGGATCGCCATGACGTCGGCAAATTTACAAGCCTGCACGCCGGAGTGAAAAAGCACGTCTACGTTGGGGTTGTACGTGGTCTCCTTTGCCGGCGAGCACATGCCGGCCGTTAGGGGGCTAGCAGAGATTATCTCCGAGTTTTTTTCGCAGATATATATCGCACTTTTTAGCTGCGTGGGCGTGCCTAGCATCAACACCTCCGCCGCACACTCTTTGTCAAACTGCGAGATAAAACTAGGGATGAAAGCCAGGCTCATATGCTGCGCGATAACGACGCTAGCTCCGTTTAGCTCAAGCCCTTTAAAAAGCCTTTTTAAATGTCCCGGACCGCCCGTCGAGGCGCCGACTAAGACCAGTTTTTGTTTCAAATTTATTCCGTTTTTTTGAGTTAATTTCACGGCTATTTTATCTTTATTCGTATTAAATTTAGCTATAAGGCAAAAATACATAAAATAATGCAAATAATTTTATGTTAGCTAAATGCCGCGGTAAATTTTGGATGAGGTTTTTGCGCTTGCAGTAACGGCGGAATAGTCGTCAAATTTTACAACAAGATTAGCAGCTTTAAACTCGGCGTTTGTACCTAAATTTTATGCATTTTCTTGTATTTATCTTCAAATTTACGGCTTTTTGCTACGAGATTTCCGTCAAAATTTACTTGATATCGGGCGGTTTTATCCCCTGGACGAGGTTTGTTATCATGCGTTACCGCTTTTTCTAGCGCGTGTTTTTGGTAGTTTGCACCTTTTGAAGCATTACCGCTAGCAAAACCTAGAGCCGAAAATAAGATCAACAAAGGCAAAGCTAAAACCACTATTATCCCGACCGTCTTTTTCGTTTAAATTTACTAGTTCGCGCTCAAATTTGCACTTGCAATAAGCCTGCTCTCGCTTCTACTTTGCCGCAAGCGCCCTATTTTTTATTCGTCATTTGATACAAAAAGTTAAAGATTTCGGCGACTGCTTTATAGAGATTTGGCGGGACTTCCTCGTTTAGATCGACCTTGCTTAGAACCTCGATTAGATCGGCGTCCTCTTTGATCGGGATGTCGTGAGATTTGGCTAGATTTATGATGTTTTTCGCCACTTCGCCAGAACCCGTAGCTAGAACCTTAGGGGCATTATCCTTGTGACGGTTGTAGCCAAGAGCCACGG
>CAUQRE010000165.1:0-3821 GCA_963520315.1 uncultured Campylobacter sp.
CGCTTAAGGCGGAGTGGCAAAAAGAGTGGAATGAAAAGGGCGAGAAATACGCCAAGGCCGTAAACGATATGGTGGCCTTTGCCGAGGTGAATGGCTGGGACGCCTACAAGGGCGAAGATCCGGTCGATGAGCGCGAGGGTATGACGCAGCTTTGCGAGGCGGTTTTTGCGCTGCTAAAGGAAGCTAACGAGCGTGGCGAAACGGAGAAGTTTAGAGCCGATTTTCCGCCCTCAAACATGATATTTGATGAGTGCGAGGACGAAGCGGACGACGCTGATGAAAAGGATAAGATAGAGGACAAGCTGGGGGTCGTCGATCAAATTTGTTCTTTGCGGGGCGAGAACGCCCTTTTTGTCGTCTCTCAGAGCGAGCCTGAAGGCTGGCACAAAATGCTGTATCTGCTTGAAGGCGAGCGCGTTAGCGCTATCGCAAAGGACGTCATCGCCGTGGGTAAGTCAAAGCGAAGCGAAATTTACGCCCTGCTTAGGAGAGGCGAGGTTGAACTCATAAAAGGCTATGACGGCAAGGGCGGCGGCGAGTTTATCGCGAAATTTAACTGCGAAGCGACGATAAGCTACGAGGACGTCGAGATTTTACCGTTTAACGACGGCAGTAAGGTACTTTTAAGCTGCCACGACGGAATTTTTTTGATCTCGCAAAGCGGCGCGAAGCTCATTCATCCGATCTACGAGGACGGACAGCTTTGCAAGGACGATGATGGCAGTGCTGCACTCTACATCGATATGGCCAATGCGACCCTCTCAAGCGACAAAGAGCTCATCGTCGCCGGCGAGCAAGATGTCGACCACATCCTTATGGATAGCGAAGGCGAGCGACTGGGCAGCATAGGCGCGCAAAGCTCCTATCCGCACTTTTGCCTCTTTAGCGCGGACGATACGCAGCTCATCACAAACTCCTGCCACTTTTATAACGGCGTTACGATCGGCGTGGATAGGGCGGCGCTAAAGCTCGGAGCGCAGATACATCGCGATAGGGATTTTACGCTAGTAGACGACGAGATGCGCGTATACGCGGGCGTGGCGACGCAGGATTTTTACATCCTGGGCGATGCATACGGCTACATCAGAGCAGTCGGCAAGGACGGGCGTAAAATTTGGCGCCACTATCTGGGCGGCACGATAAAGTCTATGGCTCTAAGCGAGGACGGAGGCGTGTTATTTGTGGGTACATACGGCGGCAGGCTGCATAAACTACGCCTCGGCGCTGGTCAAGACAGCCATACGATCGGCAACGGCAACCACAAAGAGGAGTTTAGGCTGATTGCTTACGAGGATAAAATTTATCGGTGGTAAATTTCGCGGCGCGCAATGTGACGGCTCAAATTTTAACGTTTTTAAAATACCGATCTTGACGAGTAAAGTGCGGAGCTAAGATTTAACAAATTTATCAAAAGCGAAGTATTTTTGCCGCGGGACCGCTAAAATTAGGCTCAAATTTACGAGTCGCTAAAATGCGCGCGAACAAAAACTACGTAAACGTCAAAAATATAGGCGGCAAAATCAAACATAAAGGCGCAAAACGAGCCTCTAAAACAAAGACTTAGCGCTAAAAAGTGGCGCGGCGACAAAATTTATGAACCTCGTCGCCGCAAATTTATCGGTCGTTACTCGCCGACCGTATCGGCGTCAAACGTGCCCCCAAGGATGCTTTTGATAAAAGAAACTGTCGCAAAGCGCGCGGCCGGCAAATTTATGAGCGTGTGCGGGGCATTAGGCAAGAGTAAAACTATCGCGTTTTTCTTGTCGCCGTAGGCTGCGGCGCAGTTTCCGGCGGCATTTTCGTTGCCTAGATAGCTATTTTTTTGAGAGAAATATTTATCCTGATCGCTTATTAAATTTAAAACCGGCGTATCGTTAAGCGCCGTTTTATGCTCTTTTACGAAGTAGTTCTCCTCGCACGACCAAGAGTTTATAATCTTGCCCAAAAAGTCCTTGCCGTCGTATCTGGCTACGGCCACCGCGCCTTCACTGGTGCCGGCTAAAAACAGCTTGCTCGTATCCGCCCATTCTGCATTTTTTAGCGCATCCAGTGCGATTTTGATTTCGCTAGAGCGCAGCGAATGGACCTTTTCATAAATTTCCTTATCCGCCGGAGATTTATATGTTATCCTGTTTTCCAGAGCCATACTGTCAAACATAAAGCTTGCTATGCCTTCTTTTGCTAGCCACTCTTGCCATTTGTCAAGGCCTATTTTGTTGTTGATGCCGGACGAGCCGTGCAGGAAAATTACGACTGGCGCTTTGGCTTGCGTTTTTGGAGCGTCTTTAAAAAGTCCGACGTAAATATCGCCGCCCGTGACGTTTTTTGGAAGCGCGATTTGAGCCTGCGCTACGCCCTTTTGGGCTGACTCGCTCGTGTGTGAGTACGCGTCGCCCGCAAACAAATGCGCCGCAAAGAGCGCAACCAATAAAGCAAAAGTTTTTCTAAACATAAGAATCCTTTATCTTGGCTTTGGTTGATTATATAAAAATTAGATTTAAGGCAGGCTTTTAATTTATAAAATAATAGCTAAAAAAGTAGGAAAAACTCGCGGTAGTCGGCATTTAAATTTCGGCGCTAAAACTGTCTTGACCGTAGCGCGCAAAAATCGGTTGCTTTTGCGTATTAAAAAGTTTAAATTTAGCCCCTTTTTGCCTGTTTTTGTAAAACCAAAGCGCCGTAAAACGCGTCAAATTTGACGGCTACGGCTTAAAAATGTTTTCGGAATTTAGACTCGATTTTGGGGTTTAAATTCTACGTGGATAGTGCGAAGTATCGCGAGATGGATTTTTTTTGGGAGGGCTTCCCTTACGGTCGCAACTGCAAGCAGAAGCAGCGTAAAATTTAGCAAAGATAAGGTATGTAGCCTATAAGGCTAAATTTTTACTAGCTCCGTAAAGACGATCGCGAGACGAGCCGCCTTGCTACTAGCCTGGAGTCGCCCAGCGAAATCGCGTCCAAAAATAGCTTTCTAAAATCGGTCAAATTTAAATAATGGTAAAAGCCTGCGCGTCGGATTTTGGCTCAAATAATCAAGCGCGCAGCCTTGCGAGATCAAGCAAATTTATCGTTTATAGCGGTTGCGGCTTTAGTCAAATTTGGCCGTCTGTTTCGCACTTTGGGCCAAATTTGACGCTATCCGTGCTGCAAGCTAAATTTTGCTTAGGCTTTCGCCTCTTTTAACTTGCTTAAAAACTCTTCGATGTTGTATTTGGCGCGGTACTGCGCGCTCATGAGGTGGATGAGTATGTCGCCAAGATCGATCACGACCCAGTCGCCTGAGCTTTCGATGCCTAAAAACTGCTCGCCCTCGTCCTTTAGACCTTCTTTTAGGTCGTCCGTTAGCGAGTAGGCGTGGCGCTCGCCCATCGTGGTGGCGATGATGACGCATTTTGCGATGTATTCGCGCCCGCTCATGTCAATAGCTTCAATGGCTTCGGCCTTTTTGGCGTCTAGGATTTTGATGATTCGTTCGATTCTTTCTTGCATGTTTTTCCTTGGTAAAATTTCGCCGCCTCGTCCGCTATGCACGGTATCATCAGGCTTTTGTCCAAATTTTGCCTGATTTGCGAGGACGAAACGGGCTCGTTTATGTTTAAAATTTTAAAATTTTCAGGCACGACTACGTCACCGCGGCTAGCTACGACGAAGGTCGCGAGTTTAAAGAGCTCGTCTATCTCGTGCCATTTGTCTAGGCTGGCTAGGTGATCGGCGCCGATAATGAGATAAAGCTCGCTCACGGCGTAAATTTGCCGTATATGCCGCACGCTTTCTATCGTCGGTACGGGGCGATTTTGCGCGATCTCGTAGTCGCTCACGCA
>CAUQRE010000166.1:0-3810 GCA_963520315.1 uncultured Campylobacter sp.
TCAGAAGACTTCACGACCTAAACAAAAGCGGCTGGTGGGTGCTGCTCTTTTTTATTCCGATTATCGGCCCGATCGTTTTAATCGTATGGTTTGCTACGCGCGGCACGGTAGGCGCAAATAACTTCGGCGAGGACCCGTTAGCAGCAGCTTAAAGAGGCTAAAAATATCCGAAAAAGGCGGCGCAAGGGGAAAGACGAGTTATTTTTTGCGCGGGCGGCGTCTAGTTTTTCGCCGTTTATAAACGTTTACGTCAAAGCTTAGCGCCGCTATGAAATTTTACGCACGCAAGGGAAATATCGAAATGAAAAATCTTTTTATAAATAACGAATTGCACGATATTTCGGTATGCGGCGAGAACCTCGGCGGAGCGATTTTTGACGGTTTGTCGGTTAGGGATGCGAAATTTATTCAGTGCGATTTTTCAAATGCGAGAATAGGCCTACGAAAAAACGTTAATTTTGAAAATACCGTTTTTCAAAAGGTAGATTTCCGTAGCGTCGGACAGGTAAATGCGGTTTACGATAATTGCAAATTTATCGGTTGCGATTTTCGCGGAACTAGATTAGACGACTTATCGACGAAATATTTCTCGTGTTTATTTGATAAATGCAAAATAACCGACCAAAAATTTTCAGTAAATAATTTTCAGAAAAATACGATTATCGGGAAAATATCCGAAGTCCAATTTATCGGCGGCAACCAAAGGTTAGGCAAGCTTGACGAGTTAAATTTAAACCTATCCGCCTGCAAAATCTCGTTTTTTAAATTTATAAATTGCGATATATCAAACATCGTTCCGCCCGACTTTTCTAATTATATATTTATAAAAAATTTAAAGACGAAAATCCAAAAAGCAAACGAAAAGCTAGAGTTAGACGATTTGTCCGCGGTAAACAAAAAAACGATGGAAAGAAAATTAAGGCATTTGGGCGGACTGGATGCGTATTTGTTTAACGTAGAGGATGAAATTTACATCAACGGTTTAGAATTTACGGAAAAATTCTTTTTTTATTTAGACGTGGATACGGCTTGCTTGCTAAAATAAATTTAAAGGCGTTTAACGATGAAATTTATTAGCGTAGATATAGATTTTTTAGATATTTATTCTAAAAATTTAGACGAAGAATACAAAAATTTTCACCTAAAAATGGCGGAAATTTTCGGTTTTCCGACCTTTTACGGCAAAAATCTCGCCGCTTTGATAGATTGTTTATCGGATCTAAGAACGTTTGGGGACGAAGAGCCCATGACTCGCTACTCTTTGGGCGATGACGAATGCGTTTTATTAAACATTAGAAATTTATCTAAAGCCTCAGACGATTTGAGGCGCAAATTTTTATTAGCCCTAGAAGTCGTAAATACGCGGTTATCGGCGGATAAGACGCCTACGATATTATTAAATTTAACGAGCAAAGGATAGGCTTGCTGCAAGAGATAAGAACCAGCTGCGAACCGGCGGTAATCGGAGTTAGAAACGGCCTATATCAGACGGAGTTTATAGACGCCAAATCCTTTCCCTCCAAAGACGTCAAAGAAAAATTTGCGAGCGTTTTTACGAATCCGCTAAATTTATCCGCATTTAAAGACGAAGGCATTAAAGCGTTTGCGCTAAAACGAGCAAAACAAACCGATATCGTTTCTTGCGACTCGGGTATTTTTGATTTGGATTTTTTGATTTCGCAAAAAGCAGCAGACGTCATCAAATCCTTTAAGGTTAATCTGATAAAAGTACCCGTCGAAATTGACGGCTGGAGCGGTAAATATTTCGCGGTTAGTTTCCCAAAATACGGCGTTAATATCGTAAATTTTCCCGAGTCTATTTTCGTATATCAAGATTACGATAAAGAGCAAGGAAAATTTATCGATATCGTAAGAAGCATTAACGCCCCAGACGAATATGGCGAACTAATGACGTAAATCGTCCCTAGGAAAATATCGCTATCGCAAAAGGTAGAAGATAAGGCGTTTCATATAAACGGCATGGGACTGTTTTTCTCTCGCGCTATTTTGGACGCGTTTTTATCGCAGCAAATAAGCGGATTTAGCTTGCACGACGCTTTTGTTTTAGCTTAAATTTACAGGCTTTTTGGGAGTTTGGCGACCGCGCGGCTTCGGCGCAAATTTACCTTTGTTTAAATCAGGTTTTGAATTTCGCCGCCCGTAGCCGAATTTCGCTCGCTTGCCCGGTTTTACTTTTGCTAGACGGTTAAATTTAGGGCGTCATGCTCGCTCGTCTTCGCACATGTGTCAAATAAACGTATCGGCGAGGCTTCATTGCCCTTGCTCTCTTTAAACGGGGCGTCAAAACTCGGGCGCGCATTCGTCGCTTGCTTGAGCGCTTTTATCCGAATTTACGAGTTTATTTAAACCGCGAGCAGCCTTTGCGCTTAGCGTTTCGTTTGCGAGGCGGCATTTTGTCTTGGCTTACCCGCCCAGTCGTTTGCAAACTTGCATTCTAGTCGCCCGTAAAGCCCATTTCACCGTAAATTTAGCCCAAATAACGCATCGCTAAAGCTGCTAAAATGAGCACCAAACTAAGCACGGCCGTTAATTTATATAGCCGCAAAGCTCCCGCGCAGCGACTTTTCATATCGCGGATTTTAGGCGGCTTGCTAGCTAAATTTAGCTCCGTAAGCGCCGCGTCAAATTTACCGCAATCAAGCCTCCCCTCCGCAAAATCCTTAAATATAAGCGCGTCAAAATGCAGCCTAACATGCAGATAAAACAAAACTGCAAAAGCCGCCAAAAAGCCCGCAATAACGGCAAAATTTGCAAAAATGCGAAGGCAGACGGCAAGCTGAAGCAAATTTAACAAGAAAAACAGCCTATGCGTCGCCAAAAACCTAGCCGTATCCAGCGCCAAGGCTCTGTCGTCCGTCCTTTGGCGGCATTCCCGCTCCCCGCCTTGCGCCGCTTTTTCGTTTTGCTCCGCATTCGTCATTTTCCCTCCTCATTTTGGGCGTTTGGTTAAATTTCCGTTCGTTTTTGCCGAGAAATTTGCAAAGCCGCTTGTTTCTAGCCTGCAGATTTTTTAAATTTGATCCCTCAAACCGGACTTGATCAAATTTAGCCTGCGCCTATTTCTCGCGTAAATTTGCCGCTTCTTTACTTCGCTTTCAAATTTAGCTGGTGCGGACGGCTATCTGCTCTATCCGCTCGCGCAGCGAGCTAGCGACCGCGATCTTTTCGCGGCGAGATTTTAGCAAATTTAGCGCCTCGTCAAATCCTAGTCCCGCGTAAATCACCAGCCAAGCAAGCAGCACCGACGCGCTCCTGCCGTAGCCCAGCGCGCAGCAAACCAACACCTTTTTACCGTTTTGCTTGGCGGCTCGTTCGTTTGAGTCCGCGAGAATTTGCCCTGCCTCGGCGATCTTGCCTTCATTTGCCGAGCCGAGCGTTTGTAAATTTACCCGCGAGCCCGCTTGCCTGTGAAATTTAAAATCTCGCCAGTGCGCGCAGCCCGCCTTGGCGCAAAAATTTGATCCCAGCTCCGCCGTCTTTTGCTGTAAATTTTCGCCGCCGCAAAGAGCCCTTTTTACGAGCCGCTCGAGTTCGTCCGCGCCGCGTTTTAGCTCGTCCGCGCTCGGCGTTATCATATCTAACATAGGCACGCTCGCGTAAGTTTGCGCGCCGCCAGGCCGCTCAAACTCAGCCGCGCAGTCTAGCACCGCGTCAAATTTGCCCGCCTCCTTAACCGAGCCTAGATAGAGCCCTGGCAAAATCTCGTCTGAAAGCCGGCGTCCGCGCAGCCAAAAAAGCGCATTCAATCGCGCTACGCAAAGATAGGGAAAAAGCAAAGCTTTAGCCGCG
>CAUQRE010000167.1:0-3804 GCA_963520315.1 uncultured Campylobacter sp.
GAGTAATACGCTCTGCCTAAAAGGCGCAAATTTATCCTTATTTAACCTATTTAAAAATCGAAAATTTCACTTTCATATACCGCTTTTAAAAGGCGGATAGCCTTTAAATTTTACTCAAATTTCAAATAAAATAAATCTAAAAAAGGAAATAAAATGGCATATAAATACGATATTGGATTAGAGTTTTTAAGGCAAATGAGTAATGAAGATCTAAACGATCTAGTCGAGATACTAAAAGGTAAAGATAATGACGAAAGGATCAGCGAAAGCCTCTCGAACGATAAAAAATTTATCAGACATTATCCGGATCATGCGCAGTACATCGATCTTATTTTAGAAGAGATACAAAGATACGGCGGTAATACTTTCGTAAATATTTTTAGAGGCGGCGGAGTTCAATACGCCGAGATTTTAGAAGACGTTTGCAAAAGAATGAAAGTTCATTATTCCCCTCACTATTCTATCGAGGATATCGAGCTATCGCTACTTTTAAAGATTACGACCGACGCGCTTGAAAAGATGAGCGAAGGCGAACGCAAGGAACTCTTAAAGGACCTTGATATAAAAACGGATAAGTATACGCCGCAAGCAGTAGTAATGGCATTACAAACGGCAATAAAGCTCGGTAAATTTAAGGCGTATCAATTTACGTTGGTTATAGCAAATGCGATTTGGAAAGCGATTTTTGGCAAAGGACTAACGATAATCGGAAACAGTACTCTTACGAGGTGGATGTCTATTTTGGCAGGACCGATCGGCTGGACGATTTCTGGTATCTGGACGGCTGCTGATATAGCGGGCCCGGCATACCGAGTAACTATACCGGTCGTAGTGCAGATAGCCTATCTGCGTCAAAAGCATATGGATAAATAAACGAGGGCCTTTTGGCCCGCTAGAAAAGGAAAAAATGAACGAGATGATTATAAAAGAGGCGGATATAGGAGAGTTGGATGATTTTAAAACTTGCCATTCCTACGGCCTTGAGTGCGATGGCGTAAATTTAACCGATACCGCCGTAAAAAGCGGAGCCGAAATTTTAAGAGACGCTCGCTTAGCAAATGAAGGCTCAAAGCTCTTTAAATGCACCGTTGATGCTAGTAAGCTTAGCGAGATAAATGGAAAATTAGGTAGCGGGTTGGGTACGGCGATACGCGAAAACGGCGAGCTAAAAGGGCATGCGGCTTTTAATGTTTTAGACGGCGAAGATATAGCTAAAATCGTAACGCCGTTTGCTTTTTACCAAGCGGCCAGTATCGCGCTTGGACAGCAGTTTATGCGTGAGATAAACGAAAATTTAAAAGACATAAACAAAAAGCTGGATAAAATTTTGGAGCACTTTGAAAACGAGAAAAGAGCTGAAATTTTAGCTCTAATTAATTGCGTTTATCTATTAAACCGGAGCCGAAATTTAGACGAAAGCGATAAAATTTTTTTAAAAGATATAAAATTTAAGGCTGACAGGATAAGGCTTTATTATTTTATAAATTTTAAAAACGCGCTTAAAAAGGATGAGGAAAATATTATAAATAGTTATATCTTGACGGAAAAGATAATGCAGACTTGCGATGTGCTAATTTATAAACATCATCTAAATACTGGCGAAATAGATAAGGCTATAAGCGCAATGCAAAGACTTATAGATACCGAGAAAATATTGGAAAATGATTTTGCTAAAATCTCAAAACATAGCCAAAGCGATATAATTATCATAAAACGATTGCGAGACAAGTCAAAAAAGATAGACGACGAATATTTATTTTTGCAAAATTTTGAAAGAAAACTTTTTTCGCAACAAAACCAAGGCGTTTATCTGCTACAAAGCGGCGCAGATACGAAGCTCATAACGACCGAGTAATCCTAATCCAGCGCCCTTTTGTGCCTAGCGAGCGTACAGCCCTGCTAACGCATAAAAACGCCAAAATCACGGCTAGGTCGTAGTAAAAATTGCTAAGCTCGGCGCTTTTTAGCCATACGCCTTTTATGGCGCATAAAAAGTATCATAAAATGTTCGCTTATAAGGACGAATTCCAGAATGCGGCGCTTAGCGGCAATATCATCAAAATATAATCTTTTTGGTTAAATTTACATTAGTCGGCTATCTGCTAGGTTGTGCGAATTTAGGCTCGCTTTACGAGCAGGGGCTCGGCGTCAAAAAAGACGCGCAAAAAGCGGGCGAAATCTGGCGCAAAGCCTGCGAGGCAAAAGACGGGATGTCGTGCTTTAATCTGGGCGTACTTTACTACAACGCAATGCTTGGCAAAAAAGACGTAATTAGCGCAAAAAACTATCTGCAAAAGGCGTGCGCTTACGGCTGGAATGATGGCTGCAAAGCCGCGGAAGCGATAGAAAAAGCCGCGAAACGCTAAATTTGCCGATGCAGACCTTGGCGGCGACGCGGAATTTAAATTTGCGCTACGTAATCGCTCGCATAAATTTTGCGTTTAGCGCGTAAATTTGACTGTTTTTGCGTCAAATTTGACGGATTGATTTGCAAATAACTGCTGCGAAATTTACCCAAAAGCGGCGAGTTAAATTTGCGCTTTCAAATTTAACGAAAACAAATGCGTCAAATTTAGCTCAAATCTTACAAAACAAGCCCCAAATTTCATCAAATTTCGCTCTCTTTTAGCTGCTCGATTTTAGCCGCTATGCTCCTATTCGTCACCTTTTCGATCTCCTCGCTAGTCGCGGTCATTATCGCTTCAAAGCTACCGTAAAATTTAATGAGCTTTGCGATACTTCCCGCCGATACACCGGCGTCTGCTAGCTTGCTAGCGCCCAGATCCTCTTTGCGCTTGGTTTTTTGATGAAAGGTAATCGCAAACCTGTGCGCCTCGTCGCGAAGTCGCTGGAAAAACTGAAGCCGTCTGTCGCCCGTTGGTAGCGTAAATACGCCGCCGCTAGCGTAAATTTTATCCCTTGCGCCGCCTTTTGCGCGGTGGGCTTTGGCGTCTATTTTTTCTTTTGAGATGGCGAGTATATCGACGTTTGCGCCGCTACTAGCGATGATATCCGTGGCAAGATCCAGCAGCGCCTGACCGCCGTCGATGAGCCAGAGATCGGGCGGACTAAGCTTATCAAACCGCAAAGCGCGCTCTGTGAGCGTCTGGCGCATCTGATCGTAGTCGTTTGCGTGAGAGAGGTGCATGTGGCGGTAGTGCTCTTTGGCGAAGTTGCCGTGCTCAAAGCGCACCATCGCGCCGACCGCGGCCGCGCCGAACATATGCGAGTTGTCGAAAGTCTCGATGACGTGCGGCGCGCATGCGAGGCCGAAATACTCCTTTAACTCGTCCAAAAACGCGTCGTCGTGGGTTTTTAGGTATTTTTGGATAAAGACTTGCGCGTTTGTTAGCGCCATCTCGCAGATGCGCTTTTTCTCGCCGATTTTAGGCACCGATATGCTAAATTTACGGCCGTGACGAGCGGTCAAGATCTCCTCTACAAGGCTTGCGTCTTCAAAGGCTTCTAGCACGTAAATTTTCGCGCTTACGACGGGCGCGCCCGCAGGGAAGCTCTCTAAAACTATTTGTTTATACGCGTCGTTTAGATCGCCTTGCGAGCTCATTTTGGCGTTTGTTATATTTTGATACACGCCGCTAATTTTGCCGCCGTGCACGCTAAAACGCACCGCGCAAAGCAAATTTTGCTCCGCGCCCACGGCAAAAACCTCAAAATCCTCAAGTTTAGCCAGATCGACCTCGATTTTGACGTCTAGATCCTTGATCGCGTTGATCTTATCGCGCACGAGGGCGGCTTGCTCGTAGTTTTCGTTTTGGGCGTATTTGTTCATCAAATTTACGAGCT
>CAUQRE010000168.1:0-3794 GCA_963520315.1 uncultured Campylobacter sp.
ACGCCGCAAAAATCGTGCCGATAACAAGGGCTACGGCAAGATTATAAAGCGCGCTTTCGTTTGCAAGCGCGTAGGCGTCAAACCGCACGTAAACGCCCCATCTGCCGCCCATCCCCTCGGGCGCAAAGAGCAGTCCGCTAAGCGCGAGAAAGCAAAAACCGCCGAGCACGACGAATTTCGCGACCGCGACGATCAAATTTACCCCTCCGACGTCCGCGCGGCCGTAGTTTAGACAAAAGACGGCGGCAAAAAAGCATATCCAAAACGGCGCGGCGCAGGCGTAAAAAGCAAGCACGTTTAGGCTCGCACCGTTGTTTGCAAAGTCGTCCAAAAACGGCGCAAAAACCCGCACGCCGCGGATAAAAGGCAGCCAAAATTTAAACTCTAAAATCTCGTCCGTGCTCAAATTTAACGCCCAGACCCCAAGCGCGGCAAAAAATAAGACCCCGAGCGAAAACGGCGCCCAGCCTGCTAAAATCGCTCTCTCAAATAAGCTTTTACGCGCCGCAGGGTCGCGCCCGAATTTGGTTTTCGCCGCTTCTTTTTCGTTCATTTTTTTCCTTAAATTTATCCGTATTTTAAAGCGCGCTCAAAAATCAACCGTCAAATTTAACCTAAATCAGCGCGATGTTGTCGATATGCAGCGCCTCGTCCTCATATTTGTATCCCAGCGCAGCCTCGATCTCCTCGCTCTTGCGCCCTTTTATGAGGGCTAGCTCGGCTGATGAGTAGTTTGTTATGCCGCGGGCTAGCGCCAGACCGCTTGCGTCTTTGATAGCGAGCGTTTCGCCGCGCTCAAACTCGCCCGCTACCTCGCGGATGCCGACTGCTAGCAGACTTTTGCCCTCTTTTAGCGCCTTTGCCGCGCCCGCGTCGATCGCGACGGAGCCGTTATCTGCGGCCGAGTAGGCCAGCCAGTATTTACGCGAATTTATCCTATTTTTACCCGCCAAAAATAGCGTCCCGACCTCGCAGCCGCGTGCCGCTCGCACGATGTTTCGCGGATCCGCGCCGTTTGCGATGATGAGATGAGTGCCGTTTTTGGTCGCCATCTGGGCTGCTGTTATTTTGGTGCGCATGCCGCCGGTGCCAAATTTACTGCCCTCCGCGCCAGCAGCCGCTCTGATGCCGTCGTCTAAATTTTCGACCAAATTTATAAATTTAGCGTCTGCAAAAACGCTTGGATTTTTATCGTATAGCCCGTCGATATCGGTCAAAATCACGAGCAAATCAGCCTCGATTAGTCCCGCCACAAGCGCGCTTAGCGTGTCGTTGTCGCCGACTTTTACGCCCCTTATTCCCTCGCCCACGACGGGGTCGTTTTCGTTGATGACAGGGATGATTTTTTTAGCGAGCAAGGAGCGCAGGACGCTGCGCATATTTAGGTAGCGACGGCGGTCGCTAAAGTCGTCTTTGGTTAGCAGCAGCTGCGCGATCGTCTTGCCGTGCGCCCAAAATAAAATTTGATAAAGATGTATGAGCGAAACCTGCCCGATGGCCGCCAGAGCTTGCTTTTCGACGATGGATTTTGGCTTGTGCGCGAGCTTCATCTGCCCCATGCCCGCACCCACGGCGCCCGAGGTTACGAAGACTACTTCGGCATTTTCGTTTAGCTCGCTTAAATTTGCCACGATTTGCTTGATTTTATCCTCGTTTAGCGAGCCGTCCGCGTTTGCCAGCGTTGAGGTGCCGACCTTTACGACGATGCGTTTTACGCCGCCTAGAAGCTCTTTTCTATCCATTTTATCGCTCCAAAATTTTTGAAAATTATACCCAAAACGGCTTATTTTAAATTTTAGCTTTAAAATGCGGCGGCGGCGCGAAATCTAGGTAAATTTAACCAAGCGGCGCGACCTTGCGAGCGGTTACCGCGCAAATCAAACGCCTGATAAAACCTGCGCGAATTTAGCAAGGCGTTTCGTTTGCGGCAAATTTACGCTAAACGGCCGAGCGTTTGCAAACTAGCGGGAGCAGTTAAAATTCAGAGCTAAATTTAAGCCTCGCCGCGTTCGTTCGCGCGCCATTTAATCCGCGCCGTAAATATCTAAAATGCCGATGCGAGCGCAGCAGGCAAGCTGAAATTTACTCCGTAAAATCCGCATAAACGCCTAGCCCGCTCTAAGATTCAAACTCGCGGCAAATTTGACCGCCGAGTGCGAATTTAGCTTAAATTTAGCCCGTAGACGCACATCTTGCACGAGTTTTTGATCTTGCTAAAAATACGGAAAATTTTCGCCGCAAGGCACCATTTTTCAGGCCTTATATCCATCATCACGCCCGTTTTTAAAAGCTTAATGCGCTCGTCCCACGCTTCAAGCGACCTCTCGTCGTCGATGCCGAGTTTAAATTTAGGCGAATTTGCGATATAGCGCAGTACGTCGTGCTTTTTAGGCTCTATGCTAGCGGCAAAACGACTGAGCAAATCAAGCATAACTACGCCGCTAAATCTCTGCGCCAAATTTCGCATAAACGTAGAAATTTCGGGCTCGCTAAAATACATCGCCACGCCTTCTAGCACGAAGATAAACTTCGCTCCATCGTGCCGCGCGCGCAGTTCATCCATCCACGCGGTCTCAAACATCGAGGCTTTTAGGCTAAAATTTAGCGCGGATTTGGGCACTAGCTCATCGCGCAGGTCTATGACGTCGGGTAAATCAAGGTCGTAAAACAAGGCGTCAGGCAGCTGCTTTTCAAGCCTTAGCGGACGCGTATCAAGCCCCGCTCCGATCTGGACTACGACTAGCTTTTCGCCCGCGTTTTTGCGAGCGAAATCTAAAATCTCGTCGTCGAAAAACCGCTCTCTAATCACGGTGCCGGTTTTGCTAAATTTGCCGCCTTTAAATTTAGCGAAATCATAATCTATGCGTTGCATAACCGGGCGCGAAAAGGGATCGCCTAGGATCGGTTCCGGTTCATCGTTATCCAGCGCGCGAAAATACAAATTTATAAACAGCGTCTCTGAAATCGCGTCGTTAAATTTGACTTTTTTTGCTTGCATAGCCTCTCCTTTATGATAATCTATCGCAATTATAACTCAAAAAGGAGAAATCCGCGCTTTCGTTTTATGCGGCGGCGTAAATTTAGCGGGCTAAATTTAGCGCAAAAGACGGGCGCATTTACCCGTCTATGCTATAGCCGATACTTCGCACGGTTTTGATTAGCTCAAAGGGCAGCTTCGCGCGTAGTTGGCGCACGAGCGAGCGCAGACGATCGGACGAGACCTCTTCGTCCTTATAGATACTCCACTCAAGCTCTTGGATCGTTACTACGTGCGGGGCGTTTTTAGCTAAAATTTCTAAAAACAATCCCTCTTTTTTACCCAGCATTATATTTGTGCCGTTTATGTGCAGCGTGAGGCTGTTTTTGTCGTAAACGGCGCCGTTTTTTAGCTCAAATTTGCTTCCGAGCAAAATTCGGCAGTTTCTAAACACCCGAAACAAAAACTCCTCGGACAAAAACGGCTTAACCATAAAGTCGTCGTATTTGGCGTAGTAAATTTTCTTATAAAGCGCGGGAATGGCCTTATCTAAAAGGATCATAACGGGAGTTAGACTCCCGTTATCTCGCAAAAATTTGACCGAGTCGAAATTTGCCAGATCCTTCGTCTTTACGTCGATAACGTAAAAGATGTAGCGATTGCCGCTATAATAATCCTCTTTTAGCTCGCTTAAATTTTCAAAGCGAACTATGCGGATGTTAAAGCGGTAAAGCGCGGCGTTGAGGTTTAGCTGCATCTGAGCGTCGTCGCTAACGAGCAAAATTTTCTTCATTTTAGCCTACTTTTTGGTGGCATT
>CAUQRE010000169.1:0-3785 GCA_963520315.1 uncultured Campylobacter sp.
TCACTCTTAAATTTAGCAAAATCAGCCGTTATAAACTCGGCTTCAAGCCCGTTTTGGCTAGCGTTTGCGGAGGCTAAATTTACGTTAGCTTCTAAAACATCAAGCAAGCTAAGCGAAATTTTAGGAAAATCGCGTTTTAAAAGTAGCCCCAAAACTCCGCTACCGCAGCCTACGTCTAGCACCTCGCCTCGCACGCCGCCCTCACGGATGAAGTCGTACAAAAACATCGTGTCGCTGTTGTAGCGGTAGCCGTTTTTGGGCTGAGTGATTATCATCTATAGACCTTTATGATAAAACCCTGCTTATCCTCGGATGTTATTATATCGTTGCTGTACGATATGCGCGAAAAGTCGCCGAATTCGTCTTTTATCAGCTCTCCGGCGACCTTAGCGCGCTCCTTACCGATACCGAAATTTGCATACGAATCGATCTTTTCAAGTTCGTCTTGAGGGATGGTTTTAGCTGCTTTTGAGGTGGCGATAAAGTTACCGCGGCTCACTATCGGCGTGATTTCAAAATAATAATTTGAATTATAGCTCTGCAAAAAGTCGCTTACTTTATTTTTGCACGTTTGCGTAGGCTTATCCGAGCCCGCGCTCATATCCGTGCACTCGACGGAGGCGATGAAAACTACCTTTTTAGGCACTTCGGCTCTAAAATTTAACTGAATTATCTTTTTTAGGTTTTCATTTTCGCTCATTAGCTCCTCGTTTTTAGCCATTATTTGCGCTACTTCACCCTTTGCGAGATTTCTTTGCGCGCTGGTTTTGGCTAAATTTTCCTTTGTTTGATTTAGGTTTTGCGCCTCGTTTAGCGCTTGCTTTTTTAGCTCAGCTATCTCTTCGTCTTTTTTTGCTATTTGGCTTGTTAGCTCGTTTATTTGCTCCTTAAAGCTCTCGTTTGATTTTAGATTTTCATCGACTAGAGCAGTGATTTTATTGTTTAAAATTTTATAGTTTTGGATATTTTTTTTACCGGCGGCGATCTCGTCTGCTAGCAGCTCTTTTTGGGCGATTAGCGATTCGTTTAGCTCCGAGATCTTGGCGTCTGATTTTTGCAAAAGCTCATCTTTTTTAGCCGATTGCTCTACTAGTTCGTCTATTTTGACTTGATGGTCGTTTTGAGCGCTAATCGCGTTTTGACGAGCATTTTCGAGTTCTATTTTTAGCGCGTCCATTTGAGCTAAAAGCTTTTGCGATTCTTTTTCAAAGTCTTGCGATTGTTTTTCTATTTTTGCGTTTAGCTCGCTATTTGCCGCGTTTAGCTCGTCGTTCATCGCTTTTAGATTATCTTTTGATTCGGCCTTTTTATTTGCGATTTCAAGACTTGCTTCAAGCTCGGTTATTTTTCTTTTGCCCGCATTGAGCTCTTTTTCTAAAGATGAAATTTGATTTTTGTTAGAGCTTTGTAGGGATGAAATTTGAGAGTTAAATTCGCTCGAAACCCTCTTTATCTCGCTATCTTTTAGCCCTAGTTCGCTCATTAGCCTTGCGTTTTCGTTCTTTAGTTTCGCCGCCTCCGCCGCAGCCGCTTTTAGCTCGTTTTCAAATTTTGCCTTGCTGGTTTGCGCTTCGTTTTTTAGCGCATCGTTTTGAGCCTCCAGTCGTTTTAGCGCATTTTGATTTTCGTTTTGCGTTTTGGCGTTTGATTTGTCAAATTCGCTTTTTTTCAAGCTGGGCTTTTAGATTTTTTATTTCTGCTCGTAGCGAGGTTAAATTTTGCTCTAAATTTTTATTTTTTTCGTTTTGTTCTTGCGCTTTGGCTAGTTTTTTGTTTAGCTCATCGATCGCGCTTAGGCGCTGTTTGTCGTTAGCTCCGGCGGCTTGCTTTCGTCTAGCTTCCAGCTCGGCTTTTTGCTCGTTTAGCTGATTTGTTATCTCTAGGTTTTTACCGACTAGATCGAGGTTATCGTCGTATAGGAGCTTGTTTTGCGCGCGCAAGACGCGGATTTGTTCTCTTAGCTCGGACTCGTTTCCCAAAACGGGCGCGTCGGTATCGTTTGCATCCAAATTTTTTTCATCTATCAAATTTGGCGAAATGCGATTTTGCGGGGTTAAATTTTTATCGTCTTTAGCCTGCGCAAGCTCGTCTTTAGGCAGTTCCTCGACGTTCATTACCTGCACGGCGAGCTGTTTTGAGCTCTGGTCGCCGCCTTGTTTAGAAAACTCGAAATACAAATAATAACCGCCAAGCGTAAGCAAGCAACCGCAGATAAAAAATAAGACTAAATTTAACGCTCTCAACTCTACTTTTCCTTGATGTTTTGAACTACCTTATGCGCGTGATTTAGCGCTAGCACTATCGATCCGCCGTTTTTTAGCACGATATCGCCGCCGATATACAGCCCGCCGACGCTGCTTTCGTAGTGCTCGTTTACGATAGGGTCTTTATCTGCGTCAAGCTCTACTCCGCATTTTTGTAAAAAATCCACCGGAGTCGAGCCACCAATAGCGTAGACGACTCTGTCGTAGACTCTGATTTTACCGTTTGAAAAGTGCGCCCTCACGCGTCCTGATTCGTTTTCTATCTCGGTGATATCGTGATTTAGGCGGACTTTTAACTTATTTGCCTTCTCCAGCTCCCAAAGCGCGGCTAAATTTACGTCGTTTACGCGGCTAAATTTATCCTTACGGTACGCTAGCGTGGTTTTGTTGTATTGGCACAGCTCGATAGCGTACTCTACGGCCGAGTTTCCGCCGCCGACGACCAGCACCTTTTCGCCGCTGGAACAGGAGTTTAGATTAAAATTTACGACTCCGTTTAGCGAAGGCGGGATTTTATAGTCCGGCTTATTTGGACGTCCCATTTTACCGATACTTATCATCACGTTTTTGGCTTTATAGTCGCCCTTTGCGGTGTGCACGAAAAACAAACCGTCCTTTTTCTTTACGCTTTCGACCTCGGAGTTAAAAACCGCTTCTATCTCGTCGCGGTCTAGCAGCTTATCAAAATAATCAAGAGTGCTTTCTTTCGTGCCGTCCTCAAAGGATACGATGCCGTGAATGGTGCTGTCTTGACCTTTGTACTCCTTATCCACGCGCTTGTTGTCTTTGTAAAATTTACGTATCGTTTGACTGTGGTTGTCGCCCTTTTCGAGAAGCAAGACTTTTTTTAATCCGTTCGCCCTAGCCTCTACGACGGTCGCGATACCGCAAGGACCGCCGCCGATAACGATAATATCGTAAACATCGCTCATTAATCTTCTCCGATTTTGATAATTTTTCATTAATGTAGCGAAAATTGGATTAAATTTTAAGAAATTCGCAAAATTTGGGGTAAATTTAATCTAAAAGCGCAAAAAGCGGTCAAATTTAAAAGACAAAAGGCGGGCGGGAGTAAATTCGACTCGTTTAGATTCCGTAAATCTACGAGCCAAATTTGAGCTTTGTTAAATTTAAAGGGCGCAAATTTCATCAAATTTACGCCCATTAAAGCTAAATTTTCTTTAAAAACTCGGCGATCAAAAACGCTAGTTCTAGCGACTGATCGGCGTTTAGGCGCGGATCGCACTGCGTCTCGTACCTGTGGGCTAGATCGTTTTCGTTTAGCTTAAACGATCCGCCCGTGCACTCGGTCACGTCCTGACCCGTCATCTCTAGATGCACGCCGCCAGCATGTGTGCCTTCTGCTTTGTGGATTTCAAAAAAGCTCCGAACTTCGCTTAAAATTTTGTCAAATTCGCGCGTTTTGTAGCCGTTTGCGGCTTTTATCGTGTTGCCGTGCATCGGATCGATACTGTAGACGATGTTTAGGCCTTCGCGTTTTACTTCGCGCAGGATTTTAGG
>CAUQRE010000170.1:0-3784 GCA_963520315.1 uncultured Campylobacter sp.
TTTAGGACCGGCTAAACCGGGATAAATTTAAGACCGGGCTTAAATTTAACGCTATAGTAAATTTACTAGGGTATGCGTAAAAAATGAAAAGGGGTAAATTTAAGCCATAGGATTAGGCTGCGATAAAAAGCGGAGTTTAGCGGGGTAAATTTAGAGATAAGACGGTAAAAATAAAAGGCTAGGCAAGGCTAAAATTGACGTAAAAGAGGCAAAGGCTAAATTTAGGCTCTAAGCGTAAAACAAGAGTAAAGCCCGCCGTTTTTACGGCCGGCTTTGTAAATTTAGTTTTTAAAGCGCTTCTTAAAGCTTTTCGGACGGACTTTGCGATTAGTTTTTAAAACTTTTCGGACGGAATTTACGAATTTAGTTTTTAAACTTTTTAGGCGGGCTTTTAAATTTAGCTTTTAAAGCGTTTCTTGAAACCTTTCGGACGGACTTTGCAAATTTAGTTTTTAAAACTATGGATAGGCGCGGGGATTTGGCCGCCGCGGGCGATGAAGTCTGCTGAGGAGTTTTTATTTACGCTCATCACGGGCGCGCTGCCCAGAAGCCCGCCAAACTAAATCGCTAACAGCCAAAAGCCGCAATCAGTAAATCCACTTTACGACGTCATTTATCTCGCGGCGATACTTTTTAGGTTGAGGCTTTAGGCGGTAACCAAACGGCACTACGATAGCTACGCGCTGTTTGCTCGTATCAAGACCCAAGATGCTGTTTAGCGCCGCCTCGTCAAAGCCCTCGATCGGGCAGCTATCGATGCCTAGGCTAGCTGCGGCCGTCATCATATTTGCAGCAGCGATGTAGCACTGCTTGCTCGACCAGTGATAGATTAGCTCGTCATCGCCGCCGAAGCGTCCGCTTAGGAAATCTCCGTAAAATTTCTTCCTATCGCCGATCATCTCAGGCGCCTTGTCTTCGCGGCGCTCGATCATTTTTTCCACGTATTTACCGACGCTTTTAACCTCTGCTACCTTAGCCAGGATAACTACCAAATGCGAGCAAGTCGTAATCTGAGGCTGATCCCACGAGATGGTGCGGATCTTTTGCCTTAGTTGCGGATTTTGCACGACGAGGAAATCCCACTGCTCTAGCCCCGTAGAACTCGGGCTTAGTCTGCCCGCTTCCAAGATAAAATCAAACTCGCCCGCGCTGATTTTCTTATTTTCGTCAAAAATCTTGCACGCGTGGCGAAATTTCATCGCTTCTAAAAAATTCATATTTTCTCCTTTTATTAAAGTCGGGTAATTATACGATTTTAGCCAGAAATTTAACTTAACCGAGGTTTTTACGCCTTAACTTGAAGCGCTAGGTAAATTTGAAGCGGCGAGCAAGACCGTCCCGCGCCTTGCTACAGGTAGTTTGAGCCTATTTAGACGCGGCGGCGATTTCGCATTTATTGAGCTATTTATACCAAGGATATTTGCGATTTTTAAATTAAATTTTAACTGATGCTGAATTTGGACGGCTTTTAGGCCAAATATGCAGAACCGGTATACGAGGCGGCAAATTTTAAGTAAATGATAAAAGCAACGATTGCTCGGTTTGGCGCCGTTTTTGCGATTTACGCGCTAGATAGCCGAGTATATTTGGCGATAATTTAAACATAGTTTAATAAACTAAATTTTTAAACTAAAGGCTTACCGGCTAAGCCGACAAATTTTGTCGCAAGCGCTAAATCAAATTTATCCCAAACTCCGTCTTTGCCGTAGCTGCGCCCACTACGGCGCTGTTTTCGTAACCGGCGTCCTTTAGGCGAGATAGAGCCGAATTTGCCTCGTTTTGCGGTACTGCTAGCAGTAATCCGCCTGAAGTCTGCGCGTCGTAAAGCAAGATATCGGCCTCGCCGCGGACGAATTTACTCGCAAATTCGCGGTTTTTATAGCTGCCCTCGGGGATGATGCCCATATCGGCAAACTCGCGCGCGACCGCTATCACGGGCACGTTACCCGCGTAAATTTCAAAGCTGATTTTATCGTTTAGCATTTCGCTTAGATGTCCTAAAAAGCCAAATCCCGTGACGTCGGTCGCCGCCGTTACGTTGATACCTTTTAGCGCGTCTACGGCATAAAAATTTAGCTGCCGCATCGTCTCTACCGCCTGCTTTATCTGCGCCGAATTTAGTAGATCGGCCTTGATCGCCGTGCTTAAAACGCCCGTTCCTAGCGGCTTTGTGAGTATAAGCGCGTCGCCCTCGCGCGCGGAGTTATTAGACCAAAAGCGGCTTGGCGAAACGACGCCCGTGACGCTAAGACCGTAATACATCTGCTGCGTCTCTATCGTGTGTCCGCCTACGATCACGCCGCCGCACTCAGCGACTTTATCCTGCCCGCCGCGCAAAATTTCGCCCAAGATTTCGCCGCTTAGGTTGCAACTGTCAAAACCGACGATATTTAGCGCGTTTAGTACCTTGCCGCCCATCGCAAACACGTCGCTTAGGCTGTTTGCGGCCGCTATCTGGCCAAATATAAACGGATCGTCCGCCACCGGCGTGATAAAGTCTAGCGTCTGCACGAGCGCGATATCGTTCGTGATCTTAAATACGCTCGCATCCTCGTTCGTGCCGATGTTTGAGAGCAAATTCGGGTGAGCTAAATTTAAATCGCCGATAGTTTTGTGTAGACCCGACGGGTCAAGCTTGGCCGCTCAACCCGCCGCTTTGACGAATTTGGTTAGACGTTTGTCGTTATAAATCATAGTTTGATTTGCTCGTGAGAAGTTAAAATTTGCATGATTTCGTAGGCATTTGATATCTCTCCGACGCTTAGATCGCCGACGAGTTTATACGCCTCTAGGCAGCTGCCGCAACTTAAAATTTTAACGCCCGCAGCCTCTAAATCCTTAAGCGGTTTAAAGCTCGCATGCGCGCGGTTCGTAGTCATTTTAACGGCATTATTTACGCAGATTACGTATTCTGGTTTATTTTCTACCTGCAAAAGCGCGCCTAAAAATTTAGCCAGCAAATTAACGCCTACGTCGCCGCTACCGGCGCGCTCTTCATTTAGATAAAGGGCTGTTTTTTTAGCCTTTGGCGTGATCTCGCAGACGAATTCGTCAAAATTTGCTAGCTCAAGTTTTGATTCGCCCTTAACGGCGGTGATTTTAGTTTCGGCGCCGTTTTGTTCTACGCTAAATTCGACGTTTTGATTTTTTAAAAAACGGCTAATGTTTTCTTTTGGAGCGATAGAATTTACTAAAATCTCGAGCTTTTCGCCGACTTTTAGGCTCTCAAGCGCATTTTTAGTCCTGATGACGGGTTCTGGACAAGCTAAATTCCTACAATCGATTTGCATTGATTTTTCCTTAAAATTTATTACTCTTCAACCTGAAGTCTAAGGAGAGATTTTATCTAAAAGATTTTAAATTTTGTATAAAAAGGCGAATTTCAGCCTAGGCTTTAAAATAAAAAAAGGAGAAAAGCTTCTCCTTTTTTTATTATTTTAATTTCGCGTAAGTTTTTTCGTATTCAGATACGGGGATTTTATTTTTAGAGATGAGTTCCTGGTACCAGTAGTGGTGTAGTACGTAAACTTCTTCCTCTTCTTTATATCCCGTTACCATCGACCAGATAGCGCCGTGTATCGCGATAGCCGCCATATATATGTGTACTAGGAAAAATACGGCGCAAACTATACCAAGTACGTTGTGAATAAGCGCAGAAGCCCTTAAAACTTCGATTTGAGTTACGCCTAGCCAAGTAGCTACGTCAGGCGTTTTAAAATCTAAGAAAAACATCGCTGCGCCGGTTAGTATCATTACTATACCGCCGGGGATTGCTACCCAGTAC
>CAUQRE010000171.1:0-3750 GCA_963520315.1 uncultured Campylobacter sp.
TTTGCTCGGAAGCGGGCTTTGAAGCGCTGTGCGAGCATAAAATTTTAACCTCGCGCACGGAGAGTTGGCGGGACGGACTAAATCACATCGCCTATGCTAAAACCGATCTGATCCTCATCGCGCCAGCCTCCGTAAATACGATAAATAAATACGCAAGCGGGATCTGCGATAACGTCTTTTTGCAGACGCTTATAGCCTCGGACGCGCCCGTTTTGATAGCGCCCGCCGCAAATAACAAGATGCTTGAAAATCCCGCCACGCGAGAAAATATCGAAATTTTACGTAAACGAGGCGTAAATTTTATCGATCCCGTGGAAAAAATTTTAGCCTGCGGCGACATCGGCAAAGGCGCGCTGGCAGACGTTTCTACGATCATCTACGAAACCAAAAGAATGCTAACGGAGCCAAAATTTAAAGGACAAAAGGTAATCGTAACGGGCGGCGCCACGAGCGAAAAAATCGACGACGTAAGAGCCGTAACCAATCTATCTAGCGGCAAGACGGCAAAAGCGCTGGCGGACGCATTTTACTACGCGGGCGCGGACGTGACGCTGATAGCTAGCTTTGAGACGGCGAACGCGCCCTATAAAACGCTCAAATTTCAAAGCTCGGCACAGCTAAAAGAGCTGCTACGCGCAAATTTGACGGACGCAAATTTGCTCGCGATGGCGGCTGCGGTTAGCGACTACGCTCCAAAAACCAAATTTGAAGGCAAGCTAAAAAAGCAAAACTTAGGCGAAATTTGGACGCTAGAACTAGCGCAAAATAACGACGTTTTGGGCTCTTTGGCAGATTTTAAAAACGTAAAAAAAATCGGCTTTAAAATGGAAACAGACGCCGCAAACGCCATGCAAAACGCAAAAAGCATGCTTGAAAAAAAAGGCCTCGACGCCGTTTGCCTAAACGTGCTTGGCGACGAGGTAAATTTCGGCTCGGATAACACGCAAATCACCTTTATAACGCATCGCGGCGCGCAAAATATCGCGCTAACGTCCAAAGAGGATGCGGCGCGGCAAATCGTAAATTTAGCAAGCAAGCTATGATAAATCCCGTCTCACGAGTGCAAAAAATCGCAAGCGGCGGCGCCGGCACGGCTCTAAACGCGAGCCTGCCCATCAGCATCAAAGTCGCCGAAAAGACGGGTTACAATCGATACAATCTCAAAATGGGCAACAAGATCCTAAGCACGAAAAGTATGAAAAGCCTCGACGTGGGAGGCGAATACTGGGGCGAGATCGCAAGCGGCACCGAAAATATCGTGATAAGAAATCTATTTAAAAAGCCGAGCTTATCCTACGCCGCGCCCGAGGGGCTCGCGCTAATAGAAAGGCTGATAAGCGAGCCCGATCTAAACTGGTTTTATGAATATATATTTAATGGTCTTAGCGCGGCAGACTCGCGAGAAATGTTTGAAAATCTAGCGCAAATGCTGCTTGCGCTACAAAAAAATATAATTAACATTTCGTTTGTTTATAACGGCGCAAAAGGCGTTTTTCAGATGAAATTTGACGGCGCCCCGATTAGTCAAATTTACCTAGTTTTTTCAAATTTCGCTCCGATTATTTTTACGCTAAAAGGCGCCAGGATAATCAGCGCTCAAACGCCGTTTGACAAGGTCGCTAGGCTCTTGCGAGGCGAGTTTGACTGCAAAACTCAAACGACGCAAAACATCGCCGCTTTTTTTGATCCCAGCGGCAAAATAATTGATTTTAAGGGCTAAAATGAACGAGCTAAATCACCTAGCTATCATAATGGACGGCAACGGCAGATGGGCCAAAAGCCGCGGTTTGCTACGCACCAAAGGGCACGAAACGGGCGCGAACGTCGTGGAGCAGATGTGCGAGTTTTGCATCGACGAGGGCGTGGCGGTGCTGAGCCTATACGCATTTAGCACCGAAAACTGGAAGCGTCCAAAGAGCGAAGTGGCGTTTTTGATGGAGCTTTTGCATAAATTTTTGCTCTCAAAACGCGAGAGTTTTATCAAAAACGGCATCAAATTTAACGTTATCGGCGACGAAAGTCCGCTAAGCGACAAGCTAAAAAACGAGATAAATGAGATCAAAAACGCAACCGCGCAAAACTCTAGGCTAAAGCTAAATTTGGCGCTAAACTACGGTGCTAAAGATGAAATTTTAAGAGCTTTTAAAAGATTTTGCGAGAAAAACGGAGGAGAGTTTGACGCCCAAAACCTAGCTCTAAATTTAAGCGAAGATAGCCTGCAATGCTGCTTTGACGAGCCCGCGCCCATCGACCTTCTCGTGCGCACCGGCGGCGAGCAGAGGCTGTCAAATTTTATGCTTTGGCAGGCTAGCTACGCAGAATTTGCTTTTACGCCCACGCTTTGGCCCGATTTTACGCGCGAGGAGCTAGCCGTCATAACGGCTAAGTTTAAGAAAAAAGATAGAAGGTTTGGCGGACTATAAAATTTGAGCTTTTGGCTGCCTCCGTCTTTTAAATTTACGTCTTTTTATTTTACCCGCTCGCAGCGACGGCTTTTAAATTTTACAAACCAAAAGCCTTGCAGTAGCGCCTTTTTGCATAAATTTTTAACCCAAATCTTTAAATTTAAAAGCATTCAAGGCAATATTTCGCTAAAATCGCCTTTAAATTTTTGCATTTTTATATTTTTGCGGCGCAAAAGACGAGGCAAATTTAGATCAAACTAACGCGTTAAATCGGCAATTTTACGCAAAGATTATCTTTGAAAAGTCGCGATTTGGTTTAAAAAGCCGAAAATTTGGTATAAAACCCGCAAAACGGAATAAATTTAAATAGGAGAGTTATGTTTTTCGCCGTTTTATTTTTTATATTGGGCGCCGTAGTCGGCAGCTTTAGCAACGTCCTAATCTACCGCATGCCGCGCGGCGAGAGTATAAATTTTCCCGCCTCGCACTGCCAAAGCTGTAAAAATCCGTTAAAGCCGTATCACAACATCCCTATTTTCGCGTGGTTGTTTTTGCGCGGCAAATGCGCGTTTTGCGGCGAAAAAATCAGCTTTCAGTATCCGCTAATTGAGCTTGCTAGCGCCCTACTTTGCGTGCTTGCGTATTTTTATGAAACGAGCGGGCTAGAGATGTTTGCGGACGGTTTTTACGCCGCTATTTTTAAGGCGGCGATGCTTGGTATCTGCTTTATCTTGCTGCTAGCGCTTAGCCTCATTGATTTTCGCTACAAAGCCGTTCCCGATCCGCTGCTTTTTGCCAGCGTCGCATTTTCGCTGCTTTACGGCTTTAATCTCCCTGCCTCTTTTGACTCGGATGGGCTTTTACGCGCCTTTGATTCGCTTATAAACGCCGCGATTTTTATGTTTGCTTTTTGGCTACTTCGCGCGGTCGTTAGTCTAGCTCTTAAGCGCGAAGCCATGGGCTCTGCAGATATTTTTATCGCGGGCATTATGGGTGCGATTTTAGGTATCAAGCTCGGCCTCATGGCGATCTACGTCTCGGCGCTGCTGACGCTGCCTGCATACGTTATCGTGCAAAAGCGCGGATATGAGCTGCCTTTCGTGCCGTTTCTAAGCCTTGCTACGCTTATCGTTTATGCGTTTAAGGAGCAGTTTTTTTTACTCATGAGGCTCATTTATGGATAGGACGGCGCGCTATCTCTTATCAAACTTTCTAGGCACGTTCGCATCGCTATTTGCGACGCTTTTTCTCATCATGTCGATTGTGTTTTTTATCCAGATCGCGCGCATCACCTCCTATATCGAGATCACGTTTTTAGAGCTTTTTAAACTTTATATGTTTATGT
>CAUQRE010000172.1:0-3749 GCA_963520315.1 uncultured Campylobacter sp.
ACCTAGAAGTTATAAAAACTACGAATAGAACGGGAACTCAGGTTGAGTTTTGGCCGGATGACAGCATTTTTGAGGTTACGGAATTTAACTATGAAATTTTAACTAAACGTTTTCGCGAACTGGCCTATTTAAATCCAAAAATAACGATAAATTTTAAAGATCAAAGAAACGGTAGAAGCGAGAGCTTTCACTACGAAGGCGGACTCGAGAGCTTTGTAACGGATATGAATAAAAACGAAGCCGTAAGCAAAGCCGTATCTTTTAGCGGCGGAGAAGAGGACGTTTTAGTTGATTTTGCGCTTATGTACAACGATACTTATAGCGAAAATTTACTAAGCTTCGTAAATAATATCAAAACCCCTGACGGCGGTACGCACGAGGCGGGATTTCGCGCGGGTCTAACTCGCGTGATAACAAACTATATCGCAGCAAACGCCGCAGCTCGCGAAAAAGACACGAAAATCACCGGCGAAGATATCCGCGAAGGTCTAATCGCAGTTATCAGCGTAAAGGTGCCGGAACCGCAGTTTGAAGGCCAAACGAAAGGAAAACTAGGCTCGAGCTATGTAAAACCGATCGTTCAAAAGATGGTTTTTGAGGTGCTTAGCAAGTATTTTGAAGAAAACCCGATCGAAGCTCGTGCGATAATGGAAAAAGCGCTTATGGCGGCGCGCGGACGCGAAGCTGCCAAAAAAGCTCGCGATCTAACGCGTAAAAAAGAGGGTCTAAGCATAGGAACGCTGCCCGGTAAACTAGCCGACTGTCAGAGTAAAGATCCTACCATCAGCGAGCTTTATCTGGTGGAGGGCGACTCTGCGGGCGGTTCGGCCAAACAAGGACGCGATAGAGTATTTCAGGCGATTTTGCCGTTAAAAGGTAAAATTTTAAACGTCGAAAAATCGCGCTTAGATAAAATTTTAAAATCAGACGAAATAAAAAATATGATAACCGCGCTAGGTTGTGGTATTGGCGACGAATTTGACGCCGAGAGGCTTCGCTACCACAAAATCATCATCATGACCGATGCCGACGTCGACGGTAGCCATATTCAGACGCTGCTTTTGACGTTTTTCTTTAGATTTTTACACAAAGTCGTGGAAAACGGTCACATCTATCTAGCTCAGCCACCGCTTTACCGTTATAAAAAGGGTAAAAAAGAAATTTATCTAAAAGACGAAAGAGCGCTCAATGAATTTCTAATCGAAACCGGCATCGAAGGTGTCGAGTTTGAAGGTATCGGAAACGCAGACCTCATAGACTTTTTAAAGATAGTCGCGGCTTATAGAAGCGTGTTAAAAGAGCTTGAAAAGCGTTTTAGCGTGATTTCTGCAGTTAGATATATGATCGAAAATCCAGACATCGTTTCAAAAAGCTACGGTGAAATTTATGAAATTTTGAAAAATTATTTGGAAGCACAAGGACACAATATTTTAAACTCATACGTCAGCGAAGAAGAAGCGCGAATTTACGTACAAACCGAAAGCGGCCTAGAAGAGCTTTTAGTAAATGAAAATTTATTTACAAATCCGCTTTATGAGGAAGCGCTTTATATCAGTCAAAAGATAAAAGAGCGCGGCGTCGAGCTAAAAGGCGACGTAATATACGTGCTAGACGAGATCGAAAAAAATGCTAAAAAAGGCGCTTATATCCAGCGCTATAAAGGCCTTGGCGAGATGAACCCCGAGCAGCTGTGGGAGACGACGATGAACCCTGAAAACCGTCGTTTGCTAAAAATAAACATAAATGACGCCATAAGTGCCTCAGATACGTTTAATCTCTTCATGGGCGACGAGGTCGAACCGCGAAGAAACTATATACAAGAGCACGCAAAAGACGTGAAACATTTGGACGTGTAAAATGCTAAAATCAGAACTAAAAGAGAGATCCCATCGGTTTAAAACCGCACTTGAAGTATCTTCGATATTTTTTTTTAGTATTATCATTTTAGTTTATATTTTTATCAAAAAAGATGAGGTTAAATTTGACGCCGACGACATTATTTTAATCACGATTTTGGTTTTGTGTCAGGTTTATTTTACGGTTTATAAAATTTATCAAAGCTTTCAAACAAGCACGTTAGATCAGATAACTAAGGCTTTTAGTAGAGATGAGATTTTACGCCTACTTTCAAAACAGGCTTCTAAATTTAAAGGAAAGAGCGGCGGTAATGCGGTAATGCTAAAGATCGAAAATTTAAACGATCTAAACGAGCGTTATAGCTTTGTAAGCACCGATATTTTGCTAAAACGATTAGTCGAGCGACTAGAAAAATTTCTAAACGAAAAAGTCTCTAAGAATACGCTTATCGGTAGATATTCAAACGAGTATTTTTTGATCTTTTGCGAGAGTAAAAATACCGAGTTACTCCATCTTTTAAGCGTTTTTGAGAAGACTCTTTTAAACGACGGGATTTATAACATCGAGTTAAAGATTAAATTTGACGCCGTAGATATAAACCACTCCGCAAGCCTTAAAAATACGGTCTCTTATCTCATCCAAAAGCTAAACGAAGAAGATAGCGAGGATAAAGTAGACGTTACCGACGACCTTGAAAAAGACGTCTGCAACTGCATCGATATGCAAAGATTTATTTTTCAAACCCAACTCGTTAAAAGCCTTCGCTTCGGACAAAATTTAAAAAACGTTTTGATCAAAATTTATACCGATATGCAAGGCCTAGTCTCAAAGCGAAAAGTACAAAATATAGCAAATAAAAACGGCTACGAGGTACTTTTTGATATAAATATTATTAAAAAATTATCCGAAATTAAATTTAAAGATAACGATCCGCTTATGATCGAAATTTCATCCGTCTCGCTTAGAAATATAAAATTTATAAATTTTATAAAAGAGTTCGCACAGATGGGAAAGATCGATCCAAATCGCGTTATTTTCGAGTTTTGTGAGAAGCTAGTGTATGACGATATAAATAGATTTAAAGAAATCTTAACGGAGTATAAAAATCTAGGTTTTCGCTTCGCGCTAAATAAATTCGGCGGTAATAATGCCGGATTTGAGTATTTTAAATTTTTGCCGATAGATTTTGTTATCTACGACATAGAATTTAACAAAAATATCAAAAACGACAAATTTAAAACTCTGTTTGAAAATCTAAATTTAACCGCAAAAAGATTAGGCGTGAAGACTATTGTGAGATTTGTGGAGAACGAGGAGTTCTTTAACGTCGTGGAGCGCTATCAGACCGACTTCGCGCAGGGCTTTTTTATAGAAAAGCCAAAAGAAATTTAAAGGAAAAAAATGCAAGAAAACGAGGTCGTAGAGCCAAAATACGGCGAGAAAATAATAAGCGAATTTGACGTAGAAAAAGACCTGGAAATCTGGGAAAACAAGCACGAACGCGACTATAAGATAAAAATCACTCTGCCGGAGTTTTGTTGCTTATGTCCGCGCTCGGGGTATCCTGATTTTGCGACGATTTATCTTGAATACGTGCCGGCTAAATTCGTGGTCGAGTTAAAAGCAATCAAACTCTACATCAACAGTTTTATGACGCGTAACATCAGTCACGAAGATAGCATAAACGAAATTTACGGCGTTTTAGAGCGAAAGCTAGCGCCAAAATGGATGAAGATCACAGGCGACTTTAATCCGCGCGGCAACGTCCATACCGTAATCGAAATTTGCTCGGACGAGATAATCAAAAAAACGCAAGAACAAAGCTTTGAAGCACCAAAATTTGAGAAATTTACGCGAGATGGCGATCGAAGTTTTGGTATAGGCGGTTACGG
>CAUQRE010000173.1:0-3722 GCA_963520315.1 uncultured Campylobacter sp.
AAATTTAACTAAAAGTTTTTTGCATATCGTTATCAAATCATTTTTGATAAAAAGGCGCAAAATAGGCTATTTGTTTTGGCATTTTGGGCAAAAACCGTATAAAATCATCGCATGACCTTCGAGTTTAAAGCCTGAGTTTTTACAAATTTGTTCTTGTTTTTCTTCTATGTATTTATCGAAAAAACTCTCCACCGCGCCGCACTTCGTGCAGACGAGATGATCGTGGTGCAACCTTAAGTTCAGCTCGAATTTATTCGTTCCGTCCTCTTCAAAAGCAAGAACTAAACCGAATTTTTGTAAAAAATTTAAAAACTGATATATCGCCGTTAGGCTCAAATTTCGTCTAAATTCGCTTTTGATCCTCGTTTTTATCTGGCTTGCGCTAAGATGCTCGTCGCTAGAAAATAAAATTTTTAAAATTTGCTCTTTTGCGGCGGAATTTTTATATCCGCAATCTCGTAAAAACTCTAAAAATTTCATATAAAAATTATCAAAATTGTGCATTTATAGCCGCTTTGCCTTATAAAAAATAGGCTCTAATTATAGTAAAACAAGCTGATAATGCGATAAATTTAAGACTAATTCTCAAAAAATCAAGATTTTGGCTAAGCGATTATAAAGGTTATTTTGGCATAATTCCGCAAATTTTTTAAAAGGGCGACTATGACGTACGACGAGCTAGAGCTTGAGGCTGTTTTGCTGGAGGTTTTGGAAAATCGAGGCAATTTTGAATCGCTTGACGACGAGGAGCTTTTCGAGCTTATAGAAGAGGTTGCGAAATACACCGACGGCGATTATGAAGAAGCGTTTGAATATATGACTCAGTTTTCGCCGATCAACAAAAAAAGGTTCGTTTCTCTTTATACGGTTTAGCCGAGCGGCTAAACCGAGTTTTTCTTATTTTTTATACTGAAAAAATTTATTCGCTATTTCTTGAAGCTTTTTTGTGTATCTAGACTCTTTAGGCGAGTTGTTATAAATATCTTCCATATCATACATTCTATCGTAATAATCAAACGTGGCTTGCTTATCGACGACTATCAAAGAGGTATTTATGCTAACTCCGACAAAAAGCCCTCTGCTTTTGCCTCTTTCTGTGGCCCAAGCCGAAATTTCTGGCAAATCAGTCATAACTCCCGCTTTTTCGCCTGCACCGAGTACCACTGCATCGGCGCTTAGATCGATTTGTCCTTTTCCGTTTAGTAGTCCTGCATACGATCTTCTTGATTTTATTAAAATAACTAGGTCGGTTGATTTATATCCCGCCTGCAGGCCGATGCCACCGCCTTTAAAGCTAACGAATATCGGGCTACTCCATTCATTATCGTCATTTCTACCGATAAAGATACCGTCGCCTGAATGCGTAGTAGCTATGAGGCCTCCGCTTACCATCTCGGGGATTATGATTATACCCTTAACTTCGCTCGTATCCTTTGTATTTAGCAGCTTTTGAGTGCCTAAGTCGTTTAGGATATCAAGCGACGTCCTAACCTTTTGATTTTGCGTAAAATCCGCATAAGCAAGCTGCGTAAGTAGCAGCGCGCAAGTTGCAAGCTTTAAAAATCTTTTCATTTTCGTTTCCTTTTTTGTAAAATTTACCCGCTATTATAGTATTTTTTTATTAAATTTAAAAAATGTTCGTTAACCTTACACAGAAAGGAGTTAAATGAAAAAAATTATTTTAGCCGTTTTGATTTGTTTAAATTTGAGCGCAAAAGGGCAGGGCGGCGCGCCGAGCCAAACTCAGACGATCGTAAACGGCGACGTCGAGATAGTGCAGGTGGAGGCTAAATTTGCCGGAAATTTAAGCGTCGACGGTAAGCAAAAGCGCTGGCTTAGCGTGCCCGGGGATGAAAATCTAAAATTTGCCCTCATCGCCGCTAGCTACCGTCAAAAGGGCGAAATAAAGCTAATAAATGGGCTTAAAAGTGGCGATGAGACGATAATTTTTAAGATCGTAGAGGGCGAATATAAAAAAGAAAAAATAACCGTCGAAAACAGCAAAGTAGCGCCGCCAAAAGACGTGCTAAAGCGTATCGAGGAGGAGCGCGAGGAGGCGAATAAAATCTACGCGACGGCTAATGCCGGGCTAAAATTTGACTCCAAATTTATCCTGCCGATGAGTTCTATGGTCACGAGCCCGTTCGGTACCGCGCGCGTATTTAACGGCACTTTAAAGAGCTATCACGGCGGCACGGACTTTAGGGCCGCAGTCGGCACGTCCGTAGTCGCGGCAAACGACGGCGTAGTCGTCATCGCAAAAGATCGCTACTATGCGGGCGGATCCGTAGTGATCGATCACGGCGAGGGCATCTACACGCAGTACTATCATCTAAGCGCGCTAAACGTCAAAGTCGGTCAAAGCGTCAAAAAAGGCGACATCATCGCGCTTAGCGGCGCTAGCGGGCGAGTGAGCGGGCCACACCTACACTTTGGCGTGATCGCCGGCGGCGTGCAGGTAAATCCGATAAATTTCGTCAAAAAAATCAACGAAATTTTAAATTAACATTTTTTTCACGACTTTTCTTTAAACTTCGCTCATCTTTTTAAAGGAGAGAAAATGAAAAAAGTAGTTTTGATTAGTATGTTGGTTGCGGGCGGGCTTTTTGCCGCTTCGCTTGAAAATAGCACGAACGACGAGCTTTATAAAATGGTCGCAAACGCCGATGCTAAGACGCTTAGCGAGGTAGCTTTTGAGATAGATAAGCGCGCGGGCAAGCTAAAATTTGAAGCCAAAGAGGCTAAGCGCGGGCTAAAGACCGAAATCAGAAAGAAGCTTGAGGGCATGAGTATCGCCGATAAAGAGGCGTTTATGCGCGAGTTTAGAAACAGCTATAACGCCCAAGTTGGCGCGCTAAGCGTGGCGGAGGCTAAAAAGCTTGATATCGAGCTGAAAGACGGCGATGACTACGATGATTTTCACAAGAAATTTAAGCACGATTTTAAGGGCGGGTTTATAAAAGATAAAGACGGCAAAGGCCCTCATATGCCGCGTAATAAAGAGTAAATTCGGCCTTTTTAGGCTTTGCGGGGCGGATTTTTGTTTAAATTTGCGCGAAAATTTACCCCGCTTTTTACAAATTTAAGCACTTTGGCGACGACGTAAATTTATCAAATTTTACCCTGGAATTTAGATGAAATTTGATAAATTTACGCAGGATTTATTTGTAGCTAAATTTGAGCGCTCTTTGAAAATCTCGGATGAAAACGAGCCTTGCAATCAGGATAAATAAAACCCGAAAATCAAGCGGACAAAACACCGTAAAACGACAAAAATAAAACGGAGCTAAAATGAGTAAAATTTTGATCGTCGAGGACGAAAATATGCTGCTTGAGATGATGTGTGCGTATTTGCAGGCTCAGGGCTACGAGACTGCGGGCGCGAAAAGCTATGACGATGCGTTAAATTTAGCCTACGAGAGCAACTTTGATCTTTGGATATTTGACGTCAAGATCATCGGCGGCAGCGGCTTTGCGCTACTTGGGGAGCTGCGAAACGCTGGCAAAAACACGCCTTGTATATTTACGACCTCGCTAAATACGCTCGATGACGTGCAAACCGGCTTTACTAGCGGCTGCGACGACTACATCAAAAAGCCGTTTGAGCTAAAAGAGCTGCATCTGCGCGTACAAAATTTGCTAAAACGCACCTTCGTGCATAATAAAAACGAGCTGGTAAATCTGGGCGAAAATTTGGGCTTTGATATGAATCAGGGCCTACT
>CAUQRE010000174.1:0-3718 GCA_963520315.1 uncultured Campylobacter sp.
GTATCATGCTTAGCGTGCGCGGGATCGGCGTTGCAGAAAACTGCACGACGTGAGCTCTGGTCTCGTCCGCAGCTTTTGTTTGCTTATTTCTTTTTTCGGGCGCGGTTGCGGTTAAATTTACCTGCTCGCCGCCGTCAAATTCGCCCTCCGCTTCGACAAGCTGCGGGTTTCGCCCAAGCTCCCCACTAGCTAGAGCGTTGATTTTCTCGCGTTGATTTGAGCCGAAACGGTGTTGCTCGTCTATCATAACTAAAGGCGCGGCGGGCAAGCTTTGATAAAGCAAAACATGCGTGCCGATGATGAGATTTACGCCGTCAAATTCGGGCTTATCGCCGCTTTTAACAAGCAAAACACGCATAAAATCAGGCAGTAAACGCGCCGCCTCGGCGTAAATTTGCTCGGCTAATATCGACGTAGGCGCCATGATGAGCGCAGGGCCTGGATAGACGCTAAGCGCGGCAGCTAGCATCACGAGCGTCTTGCCGCTACCCACATCACCCATCACGACGCGTCGCACCGCCTCTTTGCCGCTAAAGTCCGCACGCAGATCGGCGATAGCGTTTAGCTGATCAGTTGTCGGCACAAACGGCAAATTTTTAAGCCACGAAGAAATATCAAAAAGCTTGATTTTAGGCGCCTTAAAGCGAGTTTTTTTGGCTTTTAGCTTTTTTAGGTAGTTGTAAATTTCAACGAATTTTAGCACCTCTTCGCCCGCTTTTTCTCGCACGAGAGCCTCCAGCATCGCCACGCTTTTTTCATCTCCTTTGTGCAGGCCTAGCAAAAACTCAGCCTCCTTAGGCGCGAGTCCCGCCTCAAGTAAATTGGGCAAATTTACGTATCTTTGGATCAAATTTTTAAACGAATCGTCTCTGAGAGAGAGTTTGTATTTGGGTATGATTTCGTTTATTTTCGTGACAATTTTGGGATTGGTTAGCTGCCACGAGCCGTAGGCGTAGGCGCATTTGCCGCTCACGAACACGCTTTTGCCGACCTTAAATGCGCCGTGATGCCAAGGCTTGGCGTTAAAAATTACGATTTTGACGTTTTGCTCCCACGCCTCGCACCAGCATACGGCGTGCAGCATTCCGCCTTGGCGATACGCGCTTTTTATCTCTACGGCGACACTCACGTGTCCGTCTTTTGGCGCGGCGGCCAGGCTCGTATCTTCAAAGCTTTTAGGAAGCTTTAGCGCTAGGTCGAGCAGAGTGGTTACGCCGATTTTTTTTAGATTTATTCTGTCTTTTTCATCAAATTTCATTGTAAAGCACGGCAAAACTGAGCTTTTCTATCTCTGCATGCTCCGCGATAAACGCGTTTAGCTCGGCAAGCTTTAGCTTCGAGATTTTTTCTAGCTCGTCTTTAAAATTTCCTAGTTTAAAACCGTTATAAAACTCGCTCTGAGCGATGTTTAAGCGGTTAAAAAGCGTCTCTTGGCGTAGCGGCTGCGAGCCTAGCAAAAATCTTTTAGCCTGCGCTAGCTCGCCGGCTTTCACGCCGTTTTTGACGAATTTTGCAAATTCGTCTTTCACGACCGCGACCGCCTCGCTCCTGCTTTCGTTTTTGGTTTGCAGGTAGCCCCAAATTTGAGAATGACTGAGCGCAAATTCGCTCCTAGCGTACGCCGAATACGCCAGCCCTCGCTTCACGCGGATCTCCTCCATCAGCCTACTGCCAAAGCCCCCTTCGCCCAAAATAAACGTCGCGACCTTGGCCTTATAGCGCTCTTTGCTGGAAACCTCAAAAGGCGCGCCGAAGTAAATATAGGCTTGCTCGCTAGGTTTGATAATGGCTTTTTCGCCGCATTTTTCATCGGTTTTTAAAAGCATTAGCTCGCGCGGCTCGCCTGTCTTTAAGGGGCTTAAAATCTCGTCTAAATTTAGCTCCCCCGGCGTCACTTCGCCGCCCAGCACTACGAATAAATTTGCCAGATCAAGCTTGCTAGCGATGAAATTTTTAACGTCCTCTAGCGTGATGCTCTCCACGCTTTGCTTCGTGCCGATGCTTGGGCGCGCTAGATTCGTACCAGGATATAGCAGCCCGTTTAGCGCGACTCTAGCTAGATAGTCGTAGTCGCTCTCGTTGCTAGATATCTCGCCCAGAGTCAGAGTTCGCACCTTCTCAAAGCTTTTTTGGCTTAAATTGGGCTCCTCTAAAAGCTCTCTTAGCTTGGCAAGCGCAAAAGAAAAGTGCTCCTTTAGACAGTTTAGCTCAAACGCAAAGGTCTCAAATCCAGCACTCGCGTAAAGGCTAATCGCGCGCGTTTCAAGCTCTTTAGCAAAGCCCGCCGCGCCCTTGCTTAGCGTTCCTTCGTCAAAAATTTTAGCAACGAATTTAGCAAGCCCCGCCTTTTCCTCCGCGCAAGTTCCGGCGACCTTAAAAATAAGCTTTAGGCTCACCGCGGGCAGGGTTTTACTAGCCTCGTAAACGGTAGGGATTTGTAAATTTGCGGCTTTTAAATTTATGATTTTCATCAATAAAACCTTTCTAAAATGTCATAATTGGTATTGCGTTTGGCGGGTTTTTCGCCGATGTCTTTGATGAGGCGTATCATCTCGTCTTGATTCATACGGTAGCTAGCGCCCGCGGCCTTGACGACGTTTTCCTCCATCATCGTGCTGCCTAGGTCGTTTGCGCCAAAAAGAAGCGCCAGCTGCCCGATGTAGCTGCCCTGCGTGACCCAGCTGCTTTGGATGTTTGGTACGTTGTCTAAAAACAGCCTAGAGACCGCAAGCAGGCGCAAATAGCGATTCGAGCTTTGCTTTTTGATCTCGGGATGCTCGGCGGCTAAACGCGTATTTAGTCCCTGAAAGCTCCACAGTATAAACGCTCTAAAGCCGCCCGTAACGTCTTGCAAGCTCCTGATATGATCCCAGTGCTCCACGATCTCGCGCGTGGTTTCTACGGTGCCAAACATCATCGTAGCAGTCGTCTTTAGCCCCTCCTCGTGCGCCTCGCGGTGGATGCGCAGCCACGTTTCTACGTCGCATTTTTTAGGCGCGATTACGTCGCGGACGCGGACGCTAAGTATCTCGGCTCCGGCTCCGGGCATCGAGTAGAGTCCTTTTTCTCGCAGACGGCGTAGCGCCTCTCTCGTGCTGATACGCGAGATCCTCGCGATATAGTCGATCTCGACCGCAGAAAATCCGTGAATCGTGATGCTTGGGTATTTTTTCGCGATAAACTCCACGAGATCCTCGTACCACTCGATTTTTAGCTTTGGATGCACGCCGCCTTGAAATAAAATTTGCGTCCCGCCGATAGCGATGAGCTCCTCGATCTTTTGCCCGATCTCGTCAAAGCTAAGAACGTAGGCGTCCTCGTCCTTATGATCGCGGTAAAACGCGCAAAATTTACAGTCCACCCAGCACGCGTTCGTGTAGTTGATGTTTCTATCTACGATAAAGGTCGTGACGCCCTGAGGATGCAGCTCGCGTTTGCGCGCCAGAGCCATCGCTCCAAGCTCGTTAAGCTCGGCGTTTTCTATCAAATTTACCGCCTCGTCCACGCTTAGTCTATTCAAATTTTTCCTTTAAATTTTTTACGCGAGTTTAGCGAAAAACGCTTTTATCTTTGATAAATTCGCGTTTTTTAACTTCTTGCGGATATCGTTTCGCGCTTCAACGCAAAGGAAAAAGAAATGATTTTAAAATCCGCAAGAAACGCGGCTAAGCTAAGAAATTTAACCCTTTTGGCGCTAGACGGGGCATCAAATTTGACG
>CAUQRE010000175.1:0-3717 GCA_963520315.1 uncultured Campylobacter sp.
AGGTTTGCCCGCTTCGTAGCTCACTAAATTTGCCAAATTTTCGTTAAATTTCATCTCACTCCTCCCACGCGACGTAGCTTCCTAGCCACGCGATCTCATGGCCATAGCTTATCGCTTTTTGTATCGCTTTTTGGACGTTGTCGTCGTCGATGTGTCCCTCGAAATCTATATAAAAATTCGCCTTAAATTCGCGCTGTTTTATCGGGCGGCTCTCTAGCTTGGTGATATTTATGCCCTCGTCTCTAAAGGCTAGTAGCAGCTCCACTAGCCCGCCCGGACGATGATCGGTCTTTGCTAAGATAGATGTTTTATTTCTTTGCGCGCGCTCGTTTTTAAAATCGCTTAATATAAAAAATCTCGTCCGGTTTGCGGCATTATCCTCGATCGTCTCAAACAAGATCGGCACGCCGTAAAGCTTGGCTGCGATCTTAGAACAGATAGCGGCCGAATTTGGCTCGCTACCGGCTAGCCGCGCAGCCTGCGCGGTCGATTTTGCCGGGATAAACTCGACGGCTGAAAGCATATGATCGTCTAAAAATTTGCGGCACTGATTATAGCCTTGCGGGTGCGAATATATGCGTTTAATGTCTTTTAAATTTTCGCATTTGCTAGCAAAAATGTGGTGGATATCCATATAAATTTCGGCTACGACCTTGACGCTATCAAACCGTCCGAGGCAGTCTAGCGTGGCGCCTACCGCGCCTTCAGTGTTATTTTCTATCGGCACGACGCCGTATTTAGCCTCTTTGTGCTTTAGTTTCGTAAAAACCGCCTCGATGCTAGCTAACGGCAGATACGCGCTCATAGCACCGAAACGACTCTCGGCGGCTTGGTGCGTGTAGGTGCCCTCAGGGCCTAGATAGGCGACTTTTTCTGGCATCTCGAGGTTTCTACTGACGGCAAAAATTTCAAGATAGATCGCCTCGATCGCAGCCTTGTTTAAAAAGGCGGAGTCTTGCCCCTCTAAGCGGTTTAGGATCGCTCTTTCGCGCTCTGGGCGGTAGATCGCGCTGCCGCTGGTTTGCTTTAGCTCTCCGATCTTTCGCACGAAATTCATGCGCTCGTTTAGGCGCTTTAGCACCTCATCGTCGATCTTATCTATCTCGCTTCTAAGGTCGTTTATGTTTTGCATTTTCGCTCCCTAGCCTAGAAATTCGCGCTCCAGCGCCACTACGTCCTCAAAACTCTCGCGGCGCCTAATCAAAAAGTCCTTGCCGCCCTTTACCGCTACCTCCGCGGCGCGTCCGCGAGTGTTGTAGTTGCTGCTCATCGCAAAGCCGTATGCGCCGGCTGATTTGACGACGACGAGATCGCCTGGGTTTAACGACGGTAAATTTCGGTCTTTTGCGAGAAAATCTCCGCTCTCGCAGATCGGCCCGACCACGTCGCAAGGGCTAAATTTGAGCTCCCCAAGCTGCTCTTTTTTGCACTCGCAAAGAGTCTTGCCGCCGCTAATAGCGAAAATTTTATGCTTAGCTTGATAGAGGCTAGGACGGATAAGGTCGTTCATCGCGCCGTCCACGACGACAAAGCGCTTTTCTTTATTAAATTTCTCGTAAAGCACGCTAGTTAGAAAATATCCCGCGTTACCTACGATAAAGCGCCCCGGCTCGCAAACTACCGTGACGTCCAGTCCGATTAAATTTGCCAAAATGCCCTGTGCGTATTCGTATAGATCAGGCTCGCTCTCGTCGCCGTAAACGATGCCTATGCCGCCGCCGACGTCAAAAAATTTGATGTCTATTTGCGCCGCTTTTAGCTCGCGAGCCAAATTTGCCACGATCTTTGCCGCTTCGATAACGGGCTTGATGTCGGTTAGCTGCGAGCCGATGTGGCTATGGATGCCCACGGGCTCGAGATGCGGAGAGTTTTTAGCGTGTAAATACATTTTTTTAGCCGTTTGCAGATCTACGCCGAATTTATTTTCGTTTAGTCCGGTCGAGATGTAGGGATGCGTTTTAGCGTCGATATCGGGATTTACGCGGATGCTGATGCGAGCGGACTTTCCGAGCTGCTTTGCGATCGCTTCCAATCGGTTCATCTCGGCTTCGCTTTCTAAATTTATCATCAAAATTTCGTTTTCCAGCGCAAATTTAAGCTCGTCGTCGCGCTTGCCAACGCCGCTTAGGATGATCTGGTAGCTTTTAGCTCCCGCTAGCAGCGCGCGCTTAACTTCACCCACGCTCACGCAGTCAAATCCAGCCCCAAGCCCGGCTAAAAATTTCAAAACGCTTAAATTTGAGTTTGCCTTAACGGCGTAGCATACGAGAGATTTTCTAGCGTGAAAGGCGTTTTTTAGCGCTTCGTAGCGGTGCGCCATATAGTCAAAATCGTAAACGTAAAGAGGGGTGCCGTATTTTTGTGCCAAATTCTTAAAATCCATAACTAGCCTTGTTTAAAAATAGTTAGATTTTACAGAAATTTTGCCTAAATCTCTCTTAACGACTTTTAAAATGTAGATAAAAAGCGTATGCGCCGAGTAAAATAATCGGTAAAAGCACGCCGATCTCGGGCGAGACGACGCCGTTTCTAGCAAACCTCATCATCACAAAAAGCGCGCCCCAAACGCAAAGCGAGGCTATCGTGAATATAAAGCTCTTTAAGGCGAGGTTAAAAAATCGTCCCGTAACCGGCAAAAAATAGTAAATGATAAGCACCATAAAAGGCGCAAAAAATGGCGCGAAAGCGAGGTTATAAAGCGTGGTTTTGGTCGAATTTAGCCCGATACCCTCGTCTTTAAACGCTAAAATATAATCCACCGCATCAGAAATCGTGATCGCCGAATTCTCCGCCGACGCGCTTTCTATCGTTTTTGGTTTAAAGCCTTCAAGCGTTTTTAACCCGCTTGGCGTTTTGATATCGAGTCCTTTTTCGCCCAGTTTGATATTTTGCGGCAAATTTACGATTTTCGCCTCTTTTAAAAGCCACGCGTCGTCTACGAACCTAGCGCTACGTCCAAACGTCGCAGCGCGCAAATCGCTACCGTTTACGTCAAATATCCGAACGTCTTTAGCTTCGCCGCTAATCGGGCTAAGGCTATCTATGTAGATAAATTTGCCCTCGAATTTTAAGAAAATATCCGAGCTAGTGCGCGATAAATGCGAGAGTTTAACGATATTTCTGGCGTACTCGTAAGAGTAGGCAAACGGCGTAAAATTTAATCCGACGTAAATAAACGTGATAGCAAGCGCTATATAAAAAGGCGGCTTTATTAGGCGATTTTTGTCGATACCCAGCGCGTAAAAGCTAACTAGCTCGTTGCTACGGATCATGCTAAATTTGCTAGTTATCAGCGCAAAAATGAGCGCAAGCGGCAAGACGTAGTTTACCGCCGTAAGCGAGGTAAGTCCGAAATAAAGCAGCTTTAGGTTCGCGCTTGCGGGCATATCTTTTAGGTTGGTTAGAATATCGATACCTACGTAAAAAAGCGTGAGCGCGATAAACAAGATCGCGAAGTATTTAAAATAAAGCCAGCCGACGTAACGCGCGTAAAGGTTCATTTAAGCTCTTTTAGATCAAATTTTACGCATGATGGAAGACATACGAAAGCGGCGCTACCAAAAATACCGCAAACTTGCCAAATAAATTTATTATTTGAGCTATGCTGCAAATATGCGTCCTTTGCCGCCATAATGACGCTTAAATTTGTCGCTTTTTGGCTAGACGGGAAACAAACTTGTTTTATACTCTTAAAAAATCCGATTTCAAGTTTTTGTC
>CAUQRE010000176.1:0-3703 GCA_963520315.1 uncultured Campylobacter sp.
TCGGTTACGCCGGCTAGCCTTTCTAGGAAAGTTTTACTCGCGTCTATGCTAACTAACTCTACGCCGAGCTTTGTTCTAAAAGTCGCCTCGACCTGCTCGCGCTCGCCCGTTCTAAGCAAGCCGTTATCGACGAAAACCAAGATCAAATTTTGCGGTATCGCAGCGGCCAAAAGCGCGGCGGTGACGGAGCTATCTACGCCTCCGCTAACGGCGCAAAGGACTTTTTTGTTGCCCACGGTTTCTTTGATTTTGGCGATCTGGGTTTTGGCAAAACTGCCCATATTCCACGTGCTTTCGCACTCGCAGATATATTTGGCGAAATTTTTTAAGATCTGAGTACCGAACTCGCTGTGCTGCACCTCTGGATGAAACTGCAAAGCGTAAAATTTGCGCGCGTCGTCGCCGAATACGCAATAAGGCGAATTTTCGCTCGTCGCCATCGACTCAAAGCCGTTTGGTAGATTTTTTACGAAGTCGGAGTGGCTCATCCAGACGATCTGCTTTTGGGGTAAATCGGTAAAAAGTCGGTGCGCCTTAGTCACGGTTAGCTCGGCTTTGCCGTACTCCTTGTGGGAGGCCGGAGCGACCTGGGCGCCGAATTTGTGCGCCAAAAGCTGCATACCGTAGCAAATGCCCAAAATCGGCAGCTTTAGCTTAAACACGCCCTCGTCGCAAAAATACGCGTCAGGAGCATAGACGCTAGCAGGTCCGCCGCTTAGGATTATGCCTTTTGGTTTTTTTGCTTTGATCTCCTCGACCTTGACGTTAAAAGGCAAAATTTCGGTATAAACGCCCTGTTCGCGCAGACGCCTAGCGATTAGTTGGGTGTATTGCGAACCAAAATCCAAAACTATTATCGTGTTATTCATGCCCGCCCTTTAGAAATATAAATGCAAAATTTCAAACTGCACGTACCAAATCGCCACGGATACGACATAGCCGACTACTACCGTCCAAGCAAGTCTCATATGCGCGCCGAAGGTATAGATGCCTTTTAGTTTGCCCATCACGCCTACGCCGGCAGCCGAACCAAAGCTAATCATAGACCCGCCTATACCCGCGGTTAGCGTTACCAAAAGCCACTGGCTTAAGCTCTCGCCCGCATCTGCGCCCATCATAGGGTTTGCTTTTAGTACGGCAGACATAACGGGGACGTTATCCACGATAGCAGATAGGAAGCCCACGCCGATATTTACGGTAGTGGCGCCAAATTTATCGTAAAGCGAAACGGCGTAATTTAAAAATCCGACGAAGTGCAACGCGCCCACGGCGGCAAGGATACCGAAGAAGAAGAAAAGCGTGTTGTTTTCGATCTTTGACATATAGTGAAAGACATGCATAGGCTCTTCGTTTTTATTAGTTTTTTTGTAGATGTAAGTGTAGATGCTAAGAAGCGAGAAGCCAAACATCATGCCCCACATCGCAGGTAGGTGGAAAAGCTGGTGCATCATAACGGCCGAAAATATCGTAAATGCGCCAAGTCCGATGACGACTTTGCCGCCTTTTTTGATGCTTACTTTCGGCTCTGTCGCAGGGTCAAAGTGCGGACTGCCCTCAGGCACGACGCGCGCTAGTAAAAACGCCGTAACCAGCCAGCCGATAAACGAAGCCGGGAAAAGCGCGAAAAAGTCGATAAACGGAGCCTTGCCAGCAGCCCAAGCCATCAGAGTCGTTATATCGCCGAACGGACTCCATGCGCCGCCCGCGTTTGCGGCTACGACGATGTTTATCGCACCCGCGACTAGGAAATTTACGTTATTTTTATCTATAGTTAAAAGAACGGTAGAAAGGATAAGAGCGGTAGTTAGGTTATCGGCGACGGGGCTGATAAAAAACGCCAAAACGCCCGTTAGCCAAAATAGCTTTTTATACGTGTAGCCCTTTGAGACGAGGTTGTATTTTAGCGCGTTAAACACGTCCCGCTCTATAAGCGCCTCGATATAGGTCATCGCGACCATGAGGAAAAATACGATCTGCGAAATCTCTAAAATCAGGTGATTTACCTCATTTTGCAACGAATGCACGTCTAGGCCGTTTGCCAGCATATAAAAGCCGATGAGCAAGAACATAAAAGTGCCGATAAATATGGCCGGTTTGGCCTTATCCATATGAAAATTTTCCTCCGTAGCGATGAAAAAATATCCCACGACGAAAATAATGAGGCTTGCTATACCCACCCACGTAGTCGTTAAATTTAACGCCTCGCCCGCAGCGTCGCCGCTACCGAAAGCAAGCGCGAAAAATAGACCCAAAAGTCCGACGATCTTCATTTACTCTCCTTGATTTATAGTTTATTTATCTTTTCGGTTTTGCTATTTGAGGGCTCTGACGGCTCTTCGTAGAACGGATCGCCCTTGTGGCCGCAGCCTGCTATAAAAATTAACAAAAAAAATGCTAAAATCGCTTTATGAAAGACGCTAAGACTATTATTCGACATATTGTTGATAATCCTTTTTATAAAGAGTTAAAAAACCGTAGCGAATGCGGGGAATTTTTACGGCTTTTGAGCCTAAATCATCGCAGGCTCATCGCCTTTTGCTACGAGAAAAACGGCATTTTGTTTTTCGCCCTGTTTCATCCGCTAGGACTTCAGGAATTAAAAAGCGATAGTAGTATAAAAATGTTAAAAGGCTTATTAAAAATCTATTCTAGCGTAAATTTTGACGGCAGGCTCGCTCGCGTAACGGACGTTAAATTTTTTGTGACAAAGCATTTAAAATTTAAAAAAGTAACCGACCCGTACGAAAAAAAGCGAATTTTTACCTACGCCGAGCCGGCCAAAGGCGAGTTCGTAAATTTAGCCAAAAGCGAGCGGATTTTTGAAGGATTTGAAAAGATCCGCATCGCTATCAAGCAAAATTTAGCCAAAGAATCGAGCCAGGCGAGATGAAACGAGATAAAATAAGGCTAAATTTAGACACAAAGTACGCAAACGAACTACTTCAAATTCATAAAAACTATGCGGCGCAAACCTCGTCAAATTTAACCGCGCGAAGCAAAAACGCAAATTAACAAACGGGAGCTAAATTTTGCTAATCGACGATATCCGCTCGCTGCCAGCCCAGCCTGGCGTTTATCAGTATTTCGACAAGGCGGGCAAGCTTCTTTACGTCGGCAAGGCTAAAATTTTAAAAAACCGCGTCAAAAGCTACTTTTCATTTACGCCAAGTCTCGCCCCCTCGCCCAAGGTTAGCCCGCGCATCCACAAGATGATCAGCGAAGCCGTACACCTCGAGTATATCGTCACTCCCAGCGAAGCCGACGCGCTGATACTGGAAAACTCCTTCATCAAGCAGCTACGGCCCAAATACAACATCTTGCTACGCGACGATAAGACCTACCCCTACATCTACGTAAATTTGGACGAGGATTTTCCGCGCTTTGAGATCACGCGCAAGATCGTCCGAGGCAAAAACGTCAAGTATTTTGGCCCGTATTTTCGCGGCGCGCGCGAGCTTTTAGATGCGCTTAGGCTGAGCTTTAAACTCGTGCAAAGCAAAAGCGCGCTCAAAGCCACGGGCGCATATCTACCCTATCAGATCGGCTACTCGGAAGCTCCTCTTATCAGCAAAATTTCGCCTGCAGACTACGCCAAGGTCGTAGAGGGCGCTATCACAGCGCTAAATAATCCGCTTTCTATGCTGCCAAAGCTCGTAAATTTGATGAACAAATACGCCCAAAACGAAAACTACGAGCAAGCCGC
>CAUQRE010000177.1:0-3692 GCA_963520315.1 uncultured Campylobacter sp.
GTTAAAGCCTACGACTTCGAGTAAAACCGGAGCCGTGCCGGCGTTAAATACGTCGAGCTTTACCGCACCGGTTTTTGAAAGATCGATTACGCGCCCGGCTACGAAAGGACCCCTGTCGTTGATACGCACTACGATACTTTTGCCGTTTTTTATATTCGTCACGCGCACCATCGTATTCATCGGTAACGTCTTATGTGCCGCCGTCATAGCGTGCATGTCGTATACTTCTCCGTTTGACGTCCTTTTACCGTGGAAATCAGGCCCGTACCAGCTAGCCACTCCGCTAGCTCTGTCGCCGACTTTTACGACCGTAGGATAGTACGTTTTACCATTTATGGTATAGGGACGCATAGTGGCTTCGTGCATGCCTTTAGACGAGTTTATTTTACCGCTTCCGCCTTTTTTAGAACCGCCGCCCGTTATGCCGCCCATAGGCGAGGTCAAAAACGAACAGCCGCTCATAAAAAAAACCAAAAATAGGCTAAAAAATATAAATTTAACTCTACTCGGTTGCGGCAAGTTTAGCTCCTATAGAACCATTTGAGCTCATTAGCGTATTAGCCTCTTTTAGATCTTCAAGCGCTACATCGAATTTTTGCGACACTTCGCCCAGCGTCTCCCCGCTTTTTACCATGTATTCCGCCAAATAATTTACATTTTGTTCGCTAGGTATGACTAGTTTTTGATCAGGATTAATTTCATTTGAAGCAAGGCCGTTGTATTCTTTTATAATTTTATGATTTACGCCCGTTTTCTCGGCTATGGTTAGCAATGTATCGTTTTCTTTGACGGTATAAATTTCAAATTTTCTATTTTTTGCAGCCTCGAAATTATCGTTAAACATTTTCTTTTTATTAGACGGTATATATAGATAGTACGGCTTTTGCGTCGGAGGAGTGTAGACGAATTTTAAATGCATGTTGTTTTCTTTCATCTTTTTCAGACTAAGTCCTATGCTGTCGCCAACCTCCATCAGCGTAGTACCGCCCGGGACGCTTACCTTAGATAGTTCGGCATTTTTGACGGCATCTTGGGTCTTGGTTTTAGCCACCAGGCTTTCTTGTTCTTTGGCTATATGCGCGATGGTTAAAATTTTCTTTACGAATCTTTTCGTCTCTTTGGGAATATAGCTTTTTTTATCGTCGAGTAAAACGGCTAGATCGTCGGTGCCGGCTTTTTTTATTCCCTCTCTTAGCCTTGCGTCGCCGCAGTTATAGGCCATCATCGCAAGATACCACTTACCAAAGTCGTTTTTTAAGCTTTGTAGATATTTAGTGGCCGCAGCGGTAGCCGCCATAGGGTCTTTTCGCTCGTCGGCATATTTATCGACTCTAAGGCCATAAAGCCTAGCCGTAGACTCCATAAATTGCCAAATTCCGATGGCTTTTTTACTAGATACTATATGGTTTGAAAAACCGGACTCCGTCATAGCAAGATATAAAAACGACTCCGGGATACCGGAATCTTCTATAATCTTTTGAAGCATCGGGATATGCTTATGACCGTTTCTTATAGTATCGGCAAACTCTTTTCTTTTGCTATCTTTGATAGATTTTTTTATATCGTTATAATGAGAACTCTTCATAAATTTAGCGTCTATGTCGAATTCTTTTAAGATCATCTTTTGGGTTTGCTCTGCGTCGCTACCGGTTACGGATGCAAAAAGCCATCCCGCACAGGCTAAACACAGTATTATTACTCTAAAGATTTTCATTTTTCTCCTTGATTACGTGTTAAATTTCGTAAAAATTTTCTTCGCGTTTTTCGTAGTTATTTGCATTACCTCTTCTTCTTTTAAATTTAAAATCTCAGCCATCTTTGCCGCAACCAACCGCGTAAAAGCAGGCTCGTTTCTTTTACCTCTAAAGGGCTCGGGCGTCAGATACGGCGCATCGGTTTCAAGCAGCAGCCTATCTCGCGGAATTTGGGGCAAAATTTGAACCAAATTTTTCGCGTTCTTAAACGTCAAAACTCCACCGATACCAAAATAAAATTCGCCCAATTTAGCAAGTTCTAAAAGCAACGGCGAAGCGTTATAACAGTGCAAAACCGCCGCAACTAGCTTGCTTGCATACTCTTTTAAGATATTAAAACTATCTTCGTTTGCATCTCTTATATGCAAGATAACGGGCAAATTTAACTCTACGGCCATATCAAGCTGTGCTCTAAATACGCGCTTTTGTTCGGCTTTTTCCGCTTCTTTTTCGTTTTCGTCCTTGGGCAAGCGGAAATAATCAAGCCCACACTCGCCCACAGCTATACACTTTTCGTCTCGCGCAAATTTACGCAGCGCCTCTTCGTCAAATCCCGCCTTCTCATACGGATGAACTCCGACGGCAAAAAATATATTTTCAAATTCGCGGGTTATTTTAGCCGCTTTTGGTAAATCATTAATATCAGCCCCCGGTATCAGTACTCCGTCGATACCGTTTTTACGGGCGTTTTCAATAACTTGCGCAAGGTCGCCGTCAAAGCTTTTGTCATCCAGATGACAATGCGTGTCTATTATCATCAGGCTATTTCCACCCTATTTCGACCGTTTTGCTTAGCTCTATAAAGAGCCTCGTCGGCAAGCTCCAAAATCTCGTCGACGTTATAATCGCTTTTACCGAAAGTAACGCCTATGGAAACTGAAATTTTAACCGATTCGTTTTTAATATTTATCGGATTGGCTGCTATTGCGGCTCTTAATCCGACGAAAAATTTAACCGCGTCTTCTTGCGATACGTTTTTTAATAAAACGCAAAATTCTCCGCCGCCGAATCTAGCCGCTATATCGCTGCTTTTGGTGTCATCGATTAATTTTTTAGCCAGTAGTTTTAAAATTTTATCGCCGCTATCTTGTCCGTATTTATCGTTGATATTTTTAAGCCCGTCTACATCGATCACGGCTACGGCGTAAGGCATAGGATTTTCTTCCAAACTAGCCAAGTATCCTTGCATATCGTCGTAAAAATACCTTCTATTAAATAATCCGGTTAGAAAATCTTTATTGGCGAAATTTGCGATTTTATTGATATTTTCCATATTTTCTATAGTATTATTTACGCGGCAAATAAGTTCTTCTTTTAAAAACGGCTTAGCGATAAAATCATTAGCTCCGTTTTTCAAAAATACCGCGCCGCTAACGTTTTCGTTCGCGCTAGTCATCATTATAACGCCTAGTTCGTTTTTATCTTTTTGCTCCCTTAGCTCTTTTAAAACCTCCAAACCGTCTTTTACCGGCATACCGTAATCAGAAACCACGAGTTTTATATCGGGATTATCGGCAAAATAATTCATCGCCTCTTCGCCGTGAGCCGCCGTAAATACTTGAAACTGCAAATTTTGCAGTATTTTTTTTACGTCGTTTCTAGTCTGCATTACGTCTTCTACTACCATGACCTTATACTGCTTGTTGTTTTTTAGCCTATCTATCATATGAAATATATAATTTACGTCGCTCATATTCCCCTTATAGACGTAGTCCACGATGTCCTTGTCCATAAAAGTCTCTCTAGTCTTATCGTCCATACTGCCCGTTAAAACTATAATCGGTAAGCCCTTAGACGCTACGAAATCGACCACTTCGCCGTTTGGAGCATCGGGCAAATTTAAATCGAGCAAAGTTATAAAATAATCCTTAGCCTTCGTAAGAAACGCCTGCGCTTCGGCTAAGCTGTGAGCGACGTCCACTTGCATTTCAGTATTAT
>CAUQRE010000178.1:0-3664 GCA_963520315.1 uncultured Campylobacter sp.
TTATCTCGTAGCCGAAACAGGGGCTTACGACTGGGTGGGTTCTGGTGGCTATATGATTATGATGTATGAGCCTATAAGCCGTATCGTGCTATTTACTTTTGATTATTAGTAGGGAGCTATTTAGGGCGGTTTTATCTTCTCGCCAAAATATCGCGATTTGCGTGGCGAGACTTTGTTTGACGGCAAAAAATCGTCGCCTGCTTTATTTTACGAGCGACTTAAACCCTGCTCTGGATTATTGCGCCGGGGTTTGCTTGCGGCGAATTTTACTACGAAATAGCCGGGGCGTTAGAGTTTTTACATTTGCGAGATTTGTCTAAAATAGGGCAAAATCTATAACGGCAAAATTTGCGCTTAGCTCGCGCGGTAGCAGAGCGAATTTGCAAAAAGCATAAATCTTTTGTAAAAGAGCGCGTAAATTTAGCTCTCGCGCCTAAGCGCCGATGTAAATTCGGACGTCTGGAATCAAATTTAACTCTTTAAAATGCTAAATAGGGTCTTTGAGATACGCTAAATAAACTCGGCAGAAAATTTACGCTACGGCTGATTTTAGCAAGACTTTACGGCGATACGGCGCACGCTAAATTTTCACGTAACGTTAAAATCAGCTTTAAATTTATACGGTTTTGGGCTGCTAGGAGTCGGCGCCGGGTTAAATTTAACCGCCGTAAACCACTATAAAAGCTTTTGTTTGATTTAGCGTTTTTACTTAAATTTACGCGCTTATTTTGAGCGGGCTTACGGCTCGGTTAAATTTACTTATACGTACTCTTTTTCGCGCTTTAGGTCGGTGATTAGCAGAGGATCGTCCTTGCGCATCATTTTTATGAGCCGTTCTACGCGCTGCGTAGTCGGATCCTTGCGTAGCCAGTCTAGCTCGCGCTGCGTGATACCCACCATCTGGAGAAATTCTACTCTGCCGTTTGGCGTGTCTATGCCGCCAAGCACCGGATCGGGCGCGAAGGCTACGCCTACTAGCTTTGTACTCGTATCAAGACGTATCGGCGAATTTGCCGGCATGAAATGATATGTCTCAAACCATTTTTTGCTTGTATGGACGTATTTAGCGAGATTTTGCATGACGGATATGACCCAAAATGGCTCGTTTGGAGCTACGCCGCCGTCGCCAAGATCCGAGTCCGGATCGTCCGCAAACGGCGCGACGCGCATGCTAAACTCAAATCACCATCCGCTAAATTCTTCCTGCGCGCTTTGCGGATCATAGTAAAGCTCGCTCATGCCAAAGCTCACGATATGGCGATGAAACGCGTTATCCTCGCAGTCAAATATACTAACGCCCGCCAAATAATCATCGCCGCCCAGACTCGCATGTAGCCGCGACGGATAGTGGCGCTCATTTGCGGGGTCATAGATTTTTTCCAGCGCATCGTTTATCGCGTCCCAGCCCGGCGCGTCGTCCTCTTCAAACATAGCTTCATACTCTTGCGTCGTCATTTTTATTTCCTTTTTTAGTAAATTGCGTTGAGCGCGGACATTATATATAAATTTCGTAAATTCGGGGGGGGGGGGGGGTAAAAAAATTTAAAATAAAAAGGCGACAAATGCAAGCGACTAAAATATAAAATTTAAGCCTTCGATTTAGGCGTAAATTTCATCCACGATAGTATCTACGAAATCATGAGGGTCAAATTTGACTAGATCGTTCATCGTCTCGCCGGTGCCGATGTAGAGTATCGGCAGCTCCAGCTCGCGCGAGACGCCAAAAAGTGCTCCGCCCTTTGGCGTGCCGTAAAGTTTGGTGATGATGACGCCATCAAGCTTCACGATGTCGTTAAATGCCTTTGCCTGCGCTAGACCGGCGTTGCCCTGAGTGCCGTCGAGGATGAGGATCTTGCGGTGCGGCGCGCCTGCGTAGGCTTTGTCTGCGATGCGCACGATCTTGCTTAGTTCGTTGGCTAAATTCGTCTGATTTTGCAGGCGACCGGCGGTGTCGAGGATGACGTTGTCTAGATTTTTAGCGACGGCCGAGCTTATCGCGTCAAAGGCGACCGCGGACGGATCGTGACCTTGTTGCGTAGCGACGATAGGCACGCCCGTTCGCTGCGCCCACTGACGTAGCTGCTCGATGGCTCCTGCTCTAAACGTATCGCAAGCGCCCAAAATCACGCTTTTGCCTTCATTTTTATATAAATTCGCAAGCTTTGCGATCGTGGTCGTCTTGCCCGCGCCGTTTACGCCCAAAATAAGCTCCACGAAAGGCTTTGCGCTTTTTACTTCGCGCTCGTTTTCGTATATGAAGTAGGTATTTAAAAGCCGCTTTAGATCGTCTTTTTTGACCTCGTTTTGCGGCGGTAGATAGTAGAGGACCTCTCCGATGATCTCGTATGCGATGTCGGCTTCTAGCAAGATCTCTTCTAAAATTTCCTTTGAGATTTTTTTATCGGCGGGCTTTGACGAGCGTATCGCCGTTAGCGTCTTATCAAGCCCTTTTTTTAAAAAACCAAACATCAGTCGATCACCTTATTTATATCGCTTTCTAGCATCTCTTCGGGCACTAGACCGACGTAGTGCGTAGCGTATTCGCCGTTTGGTTTATAAAGCACCATGTAGGGGATGCCTACCACGCCGCCAAGGGCTTTGGCAAATCGAGAATTACCCTCGCCGTAAGCGACGTCGAAATTTATCTTATATTTTTTCATAAACGCGTCTATTTCGTCTTTTGATTTATCTTCCATTAGTACGCTTACGATTTTTAGTTTGCCTTTAAATTTATCGTTTAGATTGTTTAGGTGCGGGATTTCGGCCTTACAAGGCGGACACCAGGTGGCGAAAAAATTAAACAAAATCGCCTCGTCGTTGCCTTCGACTTTAAAGCCTTTGTCGAATTTTTGCAGCGTCATCTTGCTCTCGTCAATTAGCGTTAGATCAAAAGGCGCTTCTAGGCTTGCGCTTTGACTCGGAACGGAAACGCTCTGGCTTGCGTCGCTTGTATTAGTCTGGCTTGCTTCGCTTTTGTTTTCATCTCCGCAGCCGCCTAAAAATAGAGCTAAAAATGGTATAATCAGAAGAGTTTTTTTCATATTTTTCCTATTTTGAAATTTGGAAGAAATTATACATAAAATTTATGAAACGAGCGTTAAATTTGACAAAAGAAGATTTTAGGCGAGACGCCAAACGGATTTTAAAAAAAGAGGTTCAAATTTCGGCGCGAGCGAAACACTATAAGATGTTTAAGCCGCTTTTAAATTTGCTAGCTGAGCTTAAAGCCAAACGAATTTTGATTTTTAACCCCCTTTCTTATGAGCCGAATTTTTATATTTTGAAACGCGTGCTAGCCAAAAAGTATGAAATTTTCGCTCCGTTTATGCTTGGTATTAGTTTAGAAATGGTAAAATCCAGACTACCGCTTGTATCTCGGACGAAATTCGGCGTAAAAGAGCCGCTAAGCACCAAGATATTTAAAAAGCGTATAGACGTAGCCGTAGTTCCGGCTCTCGGGGTGGACGGAAATATGGCGCGAATAGGACACGGTAAAGGTTTTTATGATAGATTTTTTACAAATTTGCCCTACCGACCTACCTTGATATTCGTTGAAATTTTAGACAATTTTACAAATGAAATCATATCCGAAGATCACGACGCTACTTGTGATTTTTACCTGACCCCGAGCAAAATTTACGTAAAAAGAGGAATCTATGATAGA
>CAUQRE010000179.1:0-3660 GCA_963520315.1 uncultured Campylobacter sp.
CCCAAAAACTCGTCCGTCTCGCGCTCGATCTCAAGCAGGCGGTTGTATTTTGCGTTGCGTTCGCTTCTTGAGGTTGCGCCCGTTTTGATTTGGCCCGTATTCATCGCGACGGCAAAGTCCGCGATAAAGCTATCCTCGCTCTCGCCGCTTCTGTGGCTCATCACGCAGCGGTAGCCTTTGCGCTGAGCTAGGCGGATCGTCTGCATGGCTTGGCTAACCGTGCCGATTTGATTTGGCTTGATCAAAATCGCGTTAGCTACGCCTTTGGCGATGCCTTCGCGCAAAATTTTCTCGTTCGTCACAAAAAGATCGTCGCCCACGAGCTGCACCTTGGCGCCTAGCTTGCTAGTTAGCTTCGCCCAGCCCGCCCAGTCGTCCTCGCTTAGGCCGTCTTCGATCGAAAATATCGGATACTTCTCGCAAAGCTGCGCGTATCTCTCGATCAGCTCTTCGCTGCTAAATTCCTTGCCCTCTAGTTTATATTTGCCGTTTTCGTACAGCTCGCTAGCTGCGACGTCAAGGGCTAGCTTGATCTGTTCGCCCGCTTTGTAGCCTGCTTTTTCGATAGCTTGCATGATTAGTTTGATCGGCTCTTCGTTATCGTTTAAATTCGGCGCGAATCCGCCCTCGTCGCCAACCGCCGTGCTGTGACCGGCCGCGTTTAGAAGGCCTTTTAGCGTGTGGTAAATCTCCGTCGCCGCTCGCAGCGCGTCGCTAAATTTATCAAATCCAAACGGCATAATCATAAATTCTTGAAAATCCACGCTGTTGTTCGCGTGCGCGCCGCCGTTAATGATATTAAACATCGGCACGGGTAGCACGCTGGCGTTAGCGCCGCCTAGGTAGCGGTACAAAGGCACGTCAAGGCTCTTTGCCGCCGCGCGCGCTACCGCCATAGATACGCCAAGCACGGCGTTTGCGCCCAAATTTGAATAATTATCGGTGCCGTCAAGCTCCCTCATCTCATCATCAAGCGCCTTTTGATCAAAGGCATCAAGTCCGATCACGGCTTCGGCGATCTGCGAATTTACGTTTTCCACCGCTTTTAGCACGCCCTTGCCGCAGTATCTATCGCCCCCGTCGCGAAGCTCTAGTGCCTCGCGTTTGCCCGTGCTTGCGCCGCTTGGGACTATCGCGCTTGCTACCGTGCCGTCGCTTAGAGCGACCGTAGCTTTCACGGTCGGGTTGCCGCGGCTATCGAGTACTTCTATCGCCGTTACGTCTTCTATAAATACCATTATTTTATTCCTCCGTATTTTCTTCTATGCTTTCGCTTTCGCCGTCTTCGTCTTTGCCGACCGCACCGCTTATTAGCTTATCTAGGCCGATCGAGCTTTTTATCGTCGCCACGATCTCGTCCGAGATCTCGGGGTGCTCTTTGAGATAGGCTTTTGCGTTTTCGCGGCCTTGGCCGATTTTGGCGGCTTTGTAGCTAAACCACGCGCCGCTTTTGTCGATGATATCGAGCTTCACGCCGTAGTCGATGATCTCGCCGTCGCGGCTGATGCCCTCGCCGAACATTATGTCGAATTCCGCCGTTTTAAACGGAGGCGCGACCTTGTTTTTCACGACTTTTACCTTCGTGCGGTTACCGATAGGCTCTTCGTTTTGCTTTAGCGTGGCGATTTTTCGCACGTCTAGGCGCACGGAAGCGTAAAATTTAAGCGCGTTACCGCCCGTAGTGGTCTCAGGCGTGCCGTAACCCATCGCGCCGATCTTCATACGAATTTGGTTGATAAATATCACTGTCGTATTCATCTTGTGCACTACGCCCGCGAGCTTACGCAGCGCCTGGCTCATTAGGCGTGCTTGCAGACCTACGTGCTGATCGCCCATGTCGCCCTCGATCTCACTTTTTGGCGTTAGCGCCGCGACGCTATCAACTACGATAAGCTCGACCGCGCCGCTTCTAGCGAGGTTTTCTACGATTTCTAGCGCCTGCTCGCCGAAGTCTGGCTGGCTAACGTAGAGATTTTCGGTATCTACGCCCAAATTTGCCGCGTATTTCACGTCTAGCGCGTGCTCCGCGTCGATAAATGCGCACGTGGCTCCCGTTTTTTGCGCTTCGGCGATGATGTGTAGGGTTAGAGTCGTTTTACCCGAGCTCTCAGGCCCGTAAACCTCGATAATACGGCCCTTTGGGATACCGCCTATACCAAGGGCTAGGTCAAGTCCTAGCGAGCCGGTCGAGATACTATCTATCGCCTCGACTTGCTTGTCACCAAGGCGGATTAACGTACCCTTGCCAAATGCTTTATCTATCTGCTTTAAAGCCGCGTCTAAGGCCTTTTTCTTGTCCGAATCGTTTGTCGGCGGGACTATCTTTTTCTCTTCTTTTTCTTTTGCCATCGGCTTCCTTAAATTTAAAATAATCGGGCTGATTTTATCAAATTTGAGATGAATTTTTGATTATTCGCACAAATTTGAGACGGGTTTGGGCGCGGCCGAATTTAGCCTAAATTTACGCCTTTTTTAAAACGTAAAGCAGCTCGCTCACGTGCGTCGGGCGGCTGGCTAGGTTTCTACTACCGCGAAAGGCGTTGTATTTTTTCTCCAAAATTTGCACTTCGCCAAGCCCGGCTAAATTTTGGCTAAATTCCTCACGTGCGATGAAGCCCTCGGAGTTAAACGAGATAAGCACGAATTTGGCCTTTAGCTTTGAGATCAGCTCGAAAAATGCCGGCGCGGCGGCTGATTTTTGATTAAAAACAGAGCGGTTCCAGCCCCGAGCGATACCGGAAACCCGCGAGATTTCGCTCGGACGCTCGTAGCTAGCGATCAAATTTAGCATAAAGTAGTTCGAGCCGTAGGGGTGCTGGTTATAAGGCGGATCAAGATAGACCAGATCAAGCGGCGGAAGCTCGGCGGCAAGCTCCTGGGCGTCTCGTCTTTGCACTTCAAATTCGACGTTAAAATTTGAAAAAACGGGCTTAAGCAAGCCGATGTCGGCCGTGATGCGAGATAGCGCGTGTTTGCCGCGTCCGCCAAACTGCCCAAGGCCATCCTTGTTTTTATGAAAGCCCTTAAAAATGCCGCTGGTGTTAGCGTGCACACTGGCTGAATACAGCAGCGGCGCGATGAAAAAAACGCGCAGCTCCTGCGGCACGAGCGCATCGATCATCTGGCGCGCTGTGTCTATGTAGGCGGCGTTTTTCTTCGTGTAAAAGACGCGGTCAGCAGGCGAAATATTTGCCTCGTCTTTTGGCGCGTAAAGCTCGCAGATAAAGCCCTCGCGTAAATTTGCGCCGATTTGGCGAGTTAATTTTTCATGCCAAAAATCAAGCTCTTTTTTAAATTTCGCGTCCGCGTTTGCGAGGTAGCACTCGTTCGTGACGCGGCTATAAAGCTCCAAATCGTTTGCGACGATGAAATTTGCGTGGGATTTAAAAAACCGCGACACGATGCCGCTGCCGCTAAAAAGGTCGCAGCAGCTTAGCTTTTCTTTGCCGAGTGCCTCTTTTGCGATATTTACGCCTTGTTCGATAAAGCCTAAAAGCGAGCGTTTGTTGCCTAGATAAGTTAAAATTTGCTCTTTTAAATACGCCTGATTTTCCATATTTTTCTTTATAAATTCCGCATTTTTATGGCGATTGTAGCAAAAATTTACTATAATTTCGCAATTTAGCCGCGCGCGAAATTTAAAGCGGAGCAAAAAGGATA
>CAUQRE010000180.1:0-3634 GCA_963520315.1 uncultured Campylobacter sp.
TACATCAGCTACGCAGACCTCGCGCTTGCGGTCATAGACGAGCTAAAAAACGGCGCCTTCGTGCAAAAGCGCTTTACCGCCGTCGGCGAGAGAGCTTGAGCTTAAAATTTCGCTTAATTTAGCTAAAATAAGGCCGCGCAAAAGGGACGCGCGGCTTTTAAATTTAAACCAAGGCTGATTATGCAAATAGGACAAAAATTTTCCATCGCTATCCACATCCTGCTTAGCTGCGAGTTTTTTAAAGATGAGAAAAACACGAGCGAATTTTTAGCGGGCACGATCGGCACGAACCCCGTCATCGTGCGAAATATCATTAGGCTTTTAAAATCGGCAAATTTGATAAACGTAAGCGCGGGTACGGGTGGGGCGAGCCTAGCTAAGAAGCCTGATCAAATCACGCTTTTTGATATATTTTCGGCGGTAAACGAGGGCGAAAACGACATCTTTAAAATCCACAAAAACTCGCCGCCGCCTTGTCCGCTAGGAGGCAGGATCGAGGCGCTTTTGACGCCTAAATTCGCCTCTGCGCAGCAAGCGATGTTTGATAGCTTAGCCGGCGTAAATTTGCAAAATTTGCTAGACGAGCTTGGCGTAAAAAGCGTCGCTGAAATTTAAATTCACGGCAAACTTTTTCTTTGTTTTCTAATAAATTTATATATTTTAAAATATAATTCGTAAATTTAATCAAAGGAGTTTCAAAGTGGAAGCAGACGTAAAAACCGTCAAATCAAAAAGCCTAATCAGAAGGTATTTTGAGATAAATTTGCTCTATAAAATTTTAGCCGGGCTGATTTTAGGAGCGATATTTGGCGCCATATTTCAAAACGCAAACGGCGCTATCGCGGTACTAGAGCCGTTTGGAGATATATTTATAAGACTGCTTAAGATGATCATCGTGCCTATCGTTACCGCCTCGCTCATCGTGGGCTGTAGCTCGATCGCGCCGTCTGATCTGGGTAGGGTAGGGGCGAAAGTGCTGCTATTTTACCTTGCGACCTCGTTTTTTGCGATACTTATAGGCCTTGGCGTGGGGATATTTTTAGAGCCCGGAGCCGGCCTTGGTATCACGGGCGCCGCGTCTGCGCAGGCTAAAGCGGCTAATGCGCCTTCTATGTCGCAAATTTTAGTAAATCTTTTCCCGACTAACCCCATAGAAGCGATGGCAAAGGGCGAAATTTTACAAATTATCACCTTTAGTCTATTTTTCGGCGTCGCGCTTTCGTTTGTAAAAGACAGCAAGGACGAGAGATTAAGCAAACTGGGGCATCTCATCTACGACGTATTTGACGGGATAAACCACATAATGTTTAAAATTGTTAGTTGGATAATGCAGTACGCTCCTATCGGCGTTTTCGCGCTGATTTTTATCGTATTTTCAAAGCAAGGCGTAAAGGCTTTCGGCCCGCTGCTAGGCGTCACGATTAGTACTTATATCGGCTTTATCGCTCACGTAGCGCTGATTTTTACTTTGGCTTGCCTAGCTATAAAAATCAGCCCTTTGAAATTTCTAAATAAGGTAAAATCTCCTATGATAACGGCATTTGTTACCAGAAGCTCGGGCGGAACGCTGCCTATATCGATGAAAACCGCGGATGAAGATATGGGGATACCGAGGCAAATTTACGGCTTTGCCCTACCTGTCGGAGCAACCGTAAATATGAACGGCACGATCATATATCTTGGCATCTGCGCGATATTTATCGCAAACGCCGTCGGAGTGCAGCTTGACATGGGAGCAAAGCTAACTATCATTTTAACGGCCGTCCTTGCCGCCGTCGGAACCGCGGGAGTGCCGGGAGCGGGCGCTATAATGCTTTTGATGGTGCTTGAATCAGTCGGTCTAAAAGTAGAGAGCGGAAGCGCCGTAGCTGCGGCGTATGCGCTGATTTTAGGAATAGACGCGATCCTTGATATGGGGCGCACGTCGCTAAACGTCGGCGGAGATATGTTAGGTGCTGTTTTCGTCGCTAAAAACGAAAATAGTCTTGATATGAGCAAATGGGAGTAGTTTGCGGCTAGAATTTGGCTATAATCAGATAAAAATTTAAAAAGGATTTATATGATTTTTATCGATGCTTGTTTGAAAAAGCCCACGCCTTATACGCCCGTTTGGATGATGCGCCAGGCGGGTCGGTATCTGCCCGAGTATATGCGAGTTCGCTCTGCGGCGGGGGATTTTCTATCGCTTTGCAAAGACTATAAAAAAGCAAGCGAAGTCACGATCCAACCGGTTGAAATTTTAGGCGTGGATGCGGCGATACTTTTTAGCGATATCCTAGTCGTGCCGCTTGAGATGGGTATGGATCTGCACTTTGAAAAGGGCGAGGGACCCGTTTTTTCAAATCCTATAAAAACCGCCGAGGATTTGGACGCTTTAGACGTAGATAAGGCGGTAGAAAATTTATCTTACGTTTATGATACGATCGGGCTTACGAGGCAAAATTTAAGCGCGGGCAAGGCGCTCATCGGATTTTGCGGAGCGCCGTGGACGATAGCTACTTATATGATAGAAGGCGGCGGAACGAAAACTTACGCCGTCTGCAAGAAGCTGCTTTATACAAACCCGGAGTTTTTACACCGAATTTTGGCTAAGGTCGCAGACGCGCTCACGCTCTACGTCAAGCGTCAAATCAGAGCCGGAGTAAATGCGGTGCAAATTTTCGATAGCTGGGCGGGCGCGCTTGAAGATAGCGCGTATATGGAGTTTGGCTGGAGGTATATCATGCGTATCGTAGATAGCGTCAAGGCTGAGTTTCCGGATATTCCGCTTATCGTATTTCCAAAGGGAATTAGCGGATATTTGGATCAAATTTCCGGAAATTTCGAGGTTTTGGGCGTTGATTGGAGCACGCCTTTAGCGCTTGCTAAGGCAAAGCTTAGCCCTCGCTACGTCCTTCAGGGCAATATGGAGCCTACGCGCCTTTACGATAAAAAGGCGATTGAAACGGGCGTGGAACGAATTTTGCAGACTATGAAGGGCGCGCCTCATATATTTAATCTCGGACACGGTATATTGCCCGACGTCCCGGTAGAAAACGCGAAATACTTCATCAAACTAGTACAAGAGAAAAGCGCAAGATAGCGTAAAAAAGGAGGAAAAATGAACAATCTGGGTATCAAATTTAAGATCATGACGATAGCTATCGTCGGTCTTTTGGGGCTTGGCATAATGAGCGCCTATATGCTAAACAGTATCGCAAAAACTCGCGCAAAAGCCGAGTATAGCGAGCAAATCGTGGATACGATCACGAATCAAAACAGCTTCATTCACGAGCTACAAAAGGAGCGAGGATTTAGCTCGGGAGTACTAGCGGGCGGAGATAACGCTAAGCTACTGGCACAGCGAAAAAATGTAGACGCAGCGCTTGAAAAACTAGCCGAAAAAAGCGAAATATCTCCCGAGCTAGCTAAAATCCGCTCCGAGGTCGATCAAAAAGGCGGCGATAATCCAATCGGCCGCATAACGAATATTTTAAGAAAAGAGGTTATCGCGATAAACGGTTATAGCGACAAGCTCGAGCCTAGCCTCGTAGACGATCTAAAGCGCATTATTATCGTAGGCGAGATAAAGGAGTCTTTCGGTATCTTAAGAGCGGCTTTAAACGGTGTTTTTACCAAAAAAAGCATAAGTAAA
>CAUQRE010000181.1:0-3587 GCA_963520315.1 uncultured Campylobacter sp.
CGTCCTGCGCGATCTCGCAGTAGCCGCTGATGATGCTTAGAGGCGTTTTTAGCTCGTGCGAGACGTTTGAGACGAAGTCTTTTTGCATGTAGTCCATTTTTTCCAGCGCCGCCGCGGTCAAATTTATATGTGCCGCCAGCTCGTCTAGCTCGTGCAGATACTCGCTATCAGAGCCGCGCTTGCAGTTTTTACGCGCGACCCTAACGGCGAAGTCGCCCCTAGCGATCTTGCCGGCTGCTAGTCTAAAGCTCTCGACGTACCGCAAAAAATACGCCGTTACCGCGTAAAATATCGCTCCGCCCGCGCCCATCACGATCGCGCAAAAGCTGATAATGCCCCAAAACATCCCAAGCTTCATCTCAAATATCCGCTCGTAAGCCAGTATCGCCGCCGACGCCGCGACGCAAAGCGCGCAAAAGACGAAGATAAACATCGCCGCGGTGTAGGTTTTGAGACTGATTAGGTATTTTTTCTTATTTTGCGTAGTATTCATATTTTATTTCCGTTTTTTTATATAGACCGATCTCTTTTATGTCGCCGTTTTCGTAGTATTTGTCCGCGGGCTTAAATTTGACCGAGGTTTTATGCGTCAAATTTCCCCGCTCGTCCCTCGTTATGTCTTTAAACTGCAAGATTTGCCAGATTTTTGCCTCAGAGCCGAAGTAATTTACCGACGTATACTCCATCTCGTCGCCGTTTGCGGCGTAGTAATAAACCCATTTTGAGTTTGGGGCTTGCGTGATTTTTTCGTATTCGCCGTTTGGCTTGCGCTCAAAGCTTATCACTATGCCGTTGCGCGGCTCCATATTATTTTCTATCCGCATTAAAACGCCCTTTTCGTCGTAGACATAGCTATCGTCAGTTACTAGCGTTCCGCCCGAATACGCCGCCCGAGCGATCATTTTGCCGTCCTTGCCGTAAGTAGTTTTCTCCGTGCGGGGGTAAAATTTATCCTCCACATGCCGCTCTTTGGCCGTTGCGACTAAATTTTCGCCATCAAATTCGTATTCGTAGAGATAAACGGCGCTATCTTGATATTTTTTGCGGATTAGCCCGTCTTTGCCGTACTCAAACAAAACCGAGCCGTTCGGTACGCCGTTTATATGCTCGGTTTCTTGCAGTATATAGCCGTTTTCGTTAAACTCCGTCCGCTTTACGCGCGTATTTTCTAGCGTCCCGGAGCCATCCATTAAGTATTCATACTCCGTAGCCGTCATGCTTTTAACCTCGCCTTTTAGCTCTCTTTTGCTCCAGTCGTTTTGCGGTAAAACGGCCGAGTTTAGATAGCAAACCGCCGATACCGCCGCTAAAATAGCCTTTAAAATTTTCATTTTTATCCTTTAAAATCATCTAAATACCGTCAAGTCGGTCGCATACCAGGCGACGACGCAAGGCCGAGGGGAGGAAATTTGCTTTTATGCGCAGACAGGGAAATTTACCTGGCTTTGCGGCGGCTTTTGCTTGCGTTTTTTGGGGCGAAGAGCGTAAATTTAGCAAGCAAATCTTTGAGCGCACAAATTTAAACCCGAAAATTTGACTTTATGTATCGGGCTTAAATTTACCCCGCAAAACAGTTCCAAAGCCAACCGACCGTTTAGCGACTTTTGTGGTAAAATTTAGAAATTACGCTATCACGATCAGTACGCCAAGACCTTTGTTCGCGGCTTTTTGATAAAAGCTCAAAAACCCGTTAAAACGCTCTTTTAGCTCGGCTTTGATATCCTCAAATTCGCTCTCGTGCTCCCATATCTCGGGGTACGTGCCTGCTTTACCGAAGTCTGCAAAATTTACGTTTGCCAAAAGCGCGCCGATGTCGGTACTCTGCATCGCTTTGGCTACGGCTTTTACGTCGTCCGCATCCGCGTAAGATACCGCCTCACTCCCCTCCTCGCCCGCCATGCCGCGTCCAAATATCGCCCAGCTAAGCGGATTTGGCGTCGCGAAAATCTCGCCCGCGCTCATCGCTTCAAACATATTTTTGCCAGTTAGCGTTTTATGCATCGCGTCCCACATTTTATCTAGGTCGTATTCGTCCAGCGCTTTGCCGTCGCCGCCGTTTTTGATCGCCTCGATAACCTCTTGCGTATATGCGTAATAGCGCGCGCTCATTCCCATTTTTCGCTCCTTAAGTTAAAATAATCTATTATACCCGACGAAAGCTAAAATTTACGCTTGCAAATCGCCGTTTAGCGCGTAAATTTTAAACGCAAATTTAAGATAAACTCGTCGCAACAAAAGCCGCCGAAAAAGGAAATTTATGAAAGAGACGGCGGACCGTAAATTTAACAAATCCGCCGTAATATTAAATAAGCGCAAATATCGCGAAGCTAGGCGAGGCGAATTCTGCTTCGCGAATGAGGCGGGCTTATCGTTCGCCTTAGTGAAGCGAAGTAAAATTTAACGACGCATAGCAATGCGAGACGCCGCGCGCTTAGTGAGTTAGGAAAAGCTCCTGGATTTTGGCCCTATCCGTAGTCTGAGTAAGCGCAAGCATCAAAAGGACTCTAGCTTTTTGCGCATTTAGGTTGTCGCTTGTTAAAAAGCCGTATTTGCCGTCGTCTACTTCGCCGTTCATAGTCGTTTCGCCGCTGCTTACACGCGAGCCTCGCACGACCGTTACGCCGCTTTTAGCCGCTTCGCCTAACGCCTCTAGCGCGCTTGGGAATGGATTTCCGTTACCCATGCCCGCGTTTACGATGCCTTTGGCGCCGTTTTTGACGGCTAAATTTACAAAGTCAGGGTTGTCGTTTGCATGGCTATAAATGATATCTACTCTTGGCAGCTCTTTGATCTTTGCGATATCAAATGCCGAATTTAGCGTATGTTTGCGAAGCGGATTCATATAAAATTTGACGTTGCCGTAATACGCCGTGCCGATCTTGCCGCTGTTTGGAGATTTAAATGTATCTACCGCGATAGTATCTGTTTTAGTTACTTCCCTAGCCGCGTGGATCTCGTCGTTCATCACGACTACTACGCCCTTGCCTGCGGCTTCTTTGCTTACCGCGACGTTTACGGCGTTATAGATATTTAGCGGGCCGTCCGCGCTTAACGAGCCGCCGTTTCTCATCGCGCCCGTAAACACGATCGGTTTATCGCTTTTGACGACTAAATTTAAAAAATACGCCGTCTCCTCCATCGTATCGGTTCCGTGCGTGATGACGACGCCGTCGGCCTCGCCGCTAGTTAGCAGCTCGTTTACTCTGTTTGCCAGCTTTAGCCAAACTTCGTTGTTCATCTCCTGCGAGCCGATGTTTGAAATTTGCTCGCCCTTTATCGTTGCTATCTTGTTGATTTCGGGTACGGCCGCGATCAGTTTATCCACCGTAACGGTTCCTGAAGTATAGCTCGCATCAAGCGATCCGGGGCCGCTTCCCGCTACCGTGCCGCCCACTGCTAGTATAGTAATTCTTTTCATAAAACCTCCGTTTAAGCCGTAAGCCTGATTAGCGCCATATAAATACCCGTCGAAGCCGCGATACTAAGCAGGGTATTTTTAAATTTTAGATGAATCAAAACCGCGCTAAAAACGGCTAGAGCTTCGTTTAGTCCGTACGGATAAACGTCAAATTTGACCTCTCTTAGTC
>CAUQRE010000182.1:0-3546 GCA_963520315.1 uncultured Campylobacter sp.
GCTATGGACGATACCGGTACGACTAGAGTCGGTAAATTCGTATTTAACCACTCATTTTTCGTACCTGGCACCATCATGGTTGCTCTTTCGGTTGCGCTAGCATTCCTCATCGCTCCTGTTCTTCTTTAAGAATTTTGAGCCAAATTTAGCCGAGACTTCGCTCTCGGCTTTTTTATATTTAAGGACTTTTTCATGAAACGAATCGGAATTTTAGGCGGTATGGGACCGCTAGCTACGATAGATCTGTATGCCAAGATCGTAGAACTCACAAACGCCGCAAAAGATCAGGACAACATCCCTATCGTCATCGACAACCATCCGCAGATCCCGGACCGCACGGCGTATATCTTGCATGGAGGCGAGGATCCGTTTCCTTTTATGAAAGAGTCTGCAACTAGGCTTAAAAACGCTGGCTGTGAGGCTATCTGTATAGCTTGCAATACGGCTCACTATTTTGCCAGGCGCCTAACGGAGGAGTGCGGCGTAAATATCCTGCACATCGCTAAAATCGCGACCGCGTCGATAAAGTCGAATTTCCCGCACGCTAAAAAGATAGCCGTCATCGCCACCACCGGCACGACCGCGGCTAAAATTTACGAAAATGAGCTGATCGCCGCAGGTCTAGAGTGCGTAAAAATCCCGGAAAATTTGATGACAAACATCATGGACTGCATCTACAAGGGCGCAAAGGCAAACAGGCTAAAAGAGTACGTGGGTCTTTTTAACGATACTATCGCGGCCATCGAGGCTGACGCATATATCGCGGCTTGCACGGAGATACCGCTATTTTTGCCGTATGCGACGAAAAAAGATAAATTCGTAGACGCTACTCTCGAGCTTGCTAAAGCAGCCGTCAAATTCGGCCTAGAAAAATAACCAAATTTGCGTCTAATCGGCGCAAATTTACCCCCTCTTAAAACAAATTTTTATAAAATCCAAGCTAAATTTAAAGGATAAAAGATGAAATTTAGCGAATTTAAAAATGCAAAAACTTTGAGCCTGGCAAGCCTACTTTGCGAGCAAAATCCGCAGCTTGCAAAGCAGATAAAGCAAAATGAATTTTTATATATTTCTTGCTTTGAGGATAAAATCTTAGGCGCTGAAAATCTCGTTCGCTGCGAGATCGGATCGGCTAGCTATGTGTTAGCGTTGCTTTGTAAATACTCGCTTGACGCGGCTAAATTTGACAAGCAAACGCGCGAATATTTTGAGGGGCTTGACGAAGGATACCTAAGCGGCGAGTGCAACGTCGGCGAGGAGGAGTTTGAGCAGATCGCGGAGTTTTTAGAGGAGTGCGAAAATATCGTGATCGATAGCTCCTTTTTGGCGCATGCGGACGCGAAAAATATATTCGAGTTTTTGCAAATGCTCGGCAAAAACGTCGTTTTGGCCGATGGCGCGCAGGGCGAGTTTAAAACGGATGGCAAGCTTACGCCGCTAAAAGAGCCCGAGAGCTTTGACGGTAGCGTCGTGTTTTTTATGGTTGAGGCGGACGGGGCAAAATTAAGCCGCGAGGGAAAGGAGCTAATCGGCTCGGCGTCGTTTGCCGCGGCCGCAAAGGTAAAAGACGGCGATATAGCAAGCGTGCAGGCCAAGGGCGTAGAAATAAGGGCTAAATTTAGGTTAGAGCCGCAGATGAAGGGCACGGTCGCGCTTTGCAGGGCGAAATTTAGCGGATACGCGTTTAAGCTAGTTAATATCTCAAAAGGGGCGTAGCGGCAAGCGGTCAAATTCGGAAGGCGGATTTATCCGCCGAGGCGGGCAAATTTTATAAATTTAATCCTAAAAGCCGGACTTGCTACGTCAAATTTGACGTAGCGGACGGAGCTTTTGACGTGAAGCGATTAAATTTATCCGCAGCCACGCTGCTTTAAAATCCAAATTTCTTGCTATGGCAAAGTTAAATTTAGGCTAAATAAAATTTTATCCAAGCGCGCAAAATTTAGTAAAAAAATAGCCTTTAAAGCGCGTAATATTCGCTTTTATAGCGCTTTTTAAACGAAAAAGGGTATAATGGTCGCATGAGAAAATATTTTTTACTTTTTTTACCGATTTTGGCGTTTTCTTTTAGCCTGAGCGTAAATTCGGGCGCAGAGGACGGCAGGCCCTACACCGTGATAAACATCAGCGACGAGAAGGGACTCGTTTGTAAAGAGGAGATCCTCGCCTACGACCGTAAGCTTTATTTTTGCGATCTTCCTGGCGGCACGTTGCCGAAGGTCGAGGATAAAATTTTGGCTCTTGCGGAGGTGAGATTCCGCGAAGAAAAGGGCGGCATGCGGGTCTATATCGTGCCGCGCGCAAGCTCTCGCTTGATATCTTCTAGCGAGTCTCTTTACGGCGAGTCTACCGTGCCTTTTAGCAAAAACGGCGGATTAGCCAAACGCCATGCCATCGTGATAGATCAAAATTTAAACGAATTTAAAAAACAAGCAAACGCGGGAATAAATTTCGCCCCGATATTTGAGCAGATGACCGCGCCTAGCGTCGGACCGCTAGATCTAAACAAGGCTCCGATAGAAAGCAGCGACAGCAACGACATAAACATGTATCTGGACGTCAAAAAAAGCTATGAGGCCAAGCGCTACGACGAGACGATAAGCACGACGCAAACGGCGCTACGCCGCTATCCAAATAGCATTTTCGCCAGCGAGTTTTTGCTGTATAGACTGCGAGCTTTGGATAAAATTTTAGACTCTCAAAATAGCTTTGAGGGGCTTGGCGCAGCGGACGTCGCAAGCGAGGGGCGCGCGTGGATGCGTAGGTTCGTATCGGACGAAAACTACCCCGAGGCGCTATATCTAGTGACTAGGGCTTATCTTAGACAGGAGCTGGTTAGCGATGCGAGCTACACGTTAGATATCCTTAAAAGCGAACATCCAAGCTCAAATTTTACCAAGCTAGCCGAGCTTGAGTTTGCCGATAAGCTCTACGCCTCCGGTAGGCAGGACGAGGCCGTGAGGATGTATGAGGACGTGCTGTACTCGGCGCAGACGCTAGACGTAGCTAGCCGCGCGGCTCTTAGCCTCGTGCAAGGCAGTATCGACAAGGCCAAATTTGACCGCGCCAAGGACTTTATGCTTAAAATTTTAAACAGAAACCAAGAATACCTACTAAACGACGCGTCCAAGCTAATGGCGCTAGCGGGGGTATTTCACGAGAAAAAGATGGACGATATCGCCGCGAGAATTTATGAAATTTTACTCGCTAGATTAGACAAAAACGATGATGATTACGAAACCGTGCTAAAAAATCTAGGCATCGCTCTAGCCGGCACTCCCGATACGCAAAAGGCCTACGACTACCTAAAAAGATACCAAAACGAGTTTGCGGACGGGCAGTACGCCGCCGCCGTGCAAAATGCGCTCGATAAGCTATTTTTTGCAAGAAACGACGAGAGCAACGCGACTAAACTGCACCAGCACTATGACGCGCTTATAGACAAATACGGCAAAACGGACGTCGGCGCCAAGGCGCTAAAAGAGCAGGTTGCGCTCTATCTAAAAGAGCGTAAATTTGACTCCGTCCTGCGCTATACCCAGGCCG
>CAUQRE010000183.1:0-3534 GCA_963520315.1 uncultured Campylobacter sp.
TTTGTGCGATTTTTTTTACGGGGAAGATAGTGCCGGTTTCGTTATTTGCCCACATCACGCTAACAAGCGCGGTTTTATCGTTGATCTTTTCGCTAAGCTCGTCAAGATCGATTAGCCCGTCTTTATCGACGCCCAGGCGAGTGATCTTTACACCGCAAATTTTTTCTAAAAAAGCACAGGTCGCGCTGATTGCGGGGTGCTCGACGGAGCTTATAACGATATTATCCTTCTCGCCGGTTAGAATTTTATCGTAGTAGATTCCTTTTAAAACCCAATTATTGCTCTCGGTCGCACAGCTTGTGATGACGATATCGTCCGCATCCGCAGCGCCAAGCCCCGCATAGAGCCTATCCATCGCGGCCCTTAGCGCGGGGTGAGTCTCGCTGCCGAAGCTGTGAAGGGAGTTTGGATTGCCGTATTTATCGCAAAAAAATGGCTTCATCTCCTCAAAAACTTCGGGATCGACCATCGTAGTGGCGTTATTATCTAAATAAACGCGCTGCATAAAATTCCTTTCTAAAATTTGTCTGAAATTTAATCAGACAATTTCGCTCTTTTATCAATTTCGCACGATAATATAACATAATTGCTAAATTTTTCTTTAACGCTTGCCGTTTTAAAAACCAAAAGTTTTCGGAGAATTTATTAGATCGAAAAATTCCTTGCGCGTGTCGTTTCGGCTGATAAAAAGCCCTCGCAGTGCCGACGTAGTCGTGGTCGAGTTGATCTTTTGCACGCCGCGCATCTCCATACACATGTGCCGCGCCTGCAGCACCACGCCCACGCCGAGCGGATGGATCACCTCTTGGATTGCGCTTGCGATCTGCTCGGTAAGCTGCTCTTGGATCTGCAGCCTGCGCGCGAAAATATTTACCATACGCGGAATTTTACTAAGTCCCACGACCTTTTTATTCGGTATGTACGCGACGTGCGCGCGCCCGATGATAGGCAGCAGATGGTGCTCGCAGAGGCTATAAAATTCTATATCTTTTATCAAAACCATCTCGTTGTTGCTGCTCTCAAACAGCGCGTCGTTTAAAATTTCTTTTGGATCCAGCTCATAGCCGCTAGTTAGAAACTCATAGGCTTTAGCTACGCGCCCCGGCGTCTTCGCAAGCCCGTTACGCTTCGGATCCTCGCCTAAAATTTCAAGCATCTGCGACACGCAGTTTTCAAATTTAGCTCGGCTTTTTTCGTCCATTTTTAGCAATTCCTTAAAGATCGATGCGCGATATTACTCAAAAACCCCTTTTATAACGCTGATAAATTTTAAAATTTCGCGCGAAATTTTATCAATCTCATTATGTTAATGATAATATATTTAAATTTAAGAAATTTTTGTTTAAAATCCGCCGTTTCGATAAGCTTTATCTAAAAGGAGTTCGGTAATGAAATTTAAGATGAGTTTTGGCGCGGCTTTGGCGCTTTTTTCTTTTGCTTGCGCCGAACAAAACGCCACAGCAAACTCCGCCTCGGGCGAAAACCTAGGCGATATCGAGGTCGTAGATTGGGCGAATAACGACGACGGCTACCGTGCCGTACGCAGCGAGATCGGCAAGACGACTAAGAGAATTTTAGAAATTCCGCAAACCGTAAATGTCGTAACGCAGCAGCATCTAATGGACAAAAAGCCAGAAACCTTAGCGGAATCGATACAAAACGTAAGCGGCATAAGCTATGCAAATACGACGGGAAATATTTTCGATGCGATCATCAAGCGTGGCTTCGGCGAGGGTCGCGACGGCTCGATTATGCGCAACGGCGTGCCGGGCGCCGTGATGCACAACTACAATAAAACTATTCAATCCGTCGAGGTTCTAAAAGGGCCCGCGAGCATGCTCTACGGCGCGCAGCAACCGGGCGGCGTCATAAACATGGTAACCAAAAAGCCGCAGTATGAGTTTATAAATGAGCTTTGGGGCGGGCTAGGCAACCGCAACTATTGGGACGCGGGATTTGATACTACAGGACCGATCGCAGATAGCGGCTTTGCGTATAGATTTATATTCGATTACTACGCGAAGGATTATTGGCGAAATTTCGGCGGTATAAAAAACACGCTCTTTGCGCCGTCGCTTGCGTATCAAGGAGACGATTATTCGATAAGCTTAGGCTACACCCATAGCCGCTCTACCGATCCGGTGGATCGCGGCGCGTTTTTGGTGCCGAGTACGGGTCAAATTTACGGCAGCGGCAAAGTCCGCTTCGACGAGCCGGTAAATAAACTACAAAGCAAGCTCGATACGGTTGATTTGGGCTTTGAGAAGGAATTTAACGAGGATTGGATACTAAAAGGCGCCTATGCTTTCTCGCGCAGCAAGCACGAATACGGCTACGTCCGTCCGAACAATCCATTCACGCCCCAAGGCCTTACCGGCACGACGCGATCGTATAACTACTACGATAATTTCATACACCGCACGCACGCAGCAAGCGTCACACTAAACGGCAAATTTGAAACGGGCCCGCTTAAGCACGACGTTCTTTTCGGCACGGATTACAAAAACTACTACAGATACCGCCCGGGCGCGCTAAAAGGCTCCGCAGGGCGCATCAATATGCTTACCGGGCAGACCGCTTCGGGCGCCGTCCTAACGAACGATAGAGAGCCAAAAATACAATATCAAAAGCTAAGAACGATCGGTCTTTACACCCAAGATAATATAAATTTAACCGACGAGTTAATACTTTCTTTGGGCGTGCGTAGGGAATTTTACGATCAAGTAGCCAAACAAAGCTGGCAAGGACCGAACAACACCGATCAGAAAAAGGCCGCTACGACCTATCAGGGCGGGCTTTTGTACCTGTTAAGCCCGCAGTGGTCGGTATATACTAACTATGCGCAAAGCTTCACGCCGCAGATGTCCATAGGCGAGGCGATAGGCGGCGATCTAAAGCCGGAGGAAGGCAAATCCGTAGAGCTCGGCACTAAATTTCAAAACGATCGAGTCACTGCGGGTGCGGCGGTGTTTAATATCGATAAAAGAAACATCCTGCGAACGGTAAATAATATAAGTGAGACGATCGGCAAGGCTCGCTCGCGAGGATTTGAACTCGATATAAACGGGCGCGTAACGCAGGGACTTAGCATGTCGGCAAGCTACGCATATACCAAAACGAGAGTGCGTGAGGATGACGGCGCTTTTGCGGTGCTAATCGGCAAACCGCTGGAAGCGACGCCGAAGCACCAAGCAAGCCTATTTGCCAACTACGATTTTGCGCATCTAGGCGCAAAGGGGCTTAGGCTTGGCGGCGGCGCGCGATACTTCGGCTCGCGGTACACCTACTATATGCGCACGAACCTACCGAGCGTGCCCGCAGGAACGGCGTTTAAGCTGCCTCACGCCGTAGTTTATGACGCCTTCGTGAGCTACGATACTAAAATTTTGGGCTATGATACGAATTTTTCGTTCAACGTCAAAAATTTGACCGACAAAAAATACTATACCTCATCCTCGACCGGCACGACTACGAGCGTGATACCTATTCAGATGGGCTACGCGCGGCAGTTTATGTTTAACGTATCGGTAAAAT
>CAUQRE010000184.1:0-3531 GCA_963520315.1 uncultured Campylobacter sp.
TCACGCGCTCAATGCGAGTCAAATAAGATAGTGCCGAGTATATATATTTCCCCGATCCAGATCTAATACCAGTCGAGATACCCGAGGAGATGTATAACGAAGCGATCAAAATTCCCGAGCTTGCCGAGCAAAAGGTCGCTAGATACGAGCGCGAGCTTGGCATAAAAGAGGACGATGCCGTAGTTTTAACTAGTAGCGTGGAGACGGCGAGGTATTTTGAAGAGCTAATCGCGGCTAAAATATCGCCGAAACTTGCCGTAACGTGGCTCATCGTCGAGCTTTTGGGTCGTCTAAAAAACGGCGCTACGATCGAGACTTCACCCGTAAATTCGGCTAAGATGATAGAGCTTTTGCGCCGCATCGAAGACGGCACGATAAGCGCTAAGGCGGCAAAAGAGGTGCTTGACTATCTTATGGAAAACGAGGGTAGCGTAGACGCCGTTATCGAAAAATTGGGATTAAAGCAGGTCAGCGACGACTCGGCCATCATAGCGATAATAGATCAAATTTTAAGCGCGAACGCCGACAAGGTCGCCGAGTATAAAAGCGGCAAGGGCAAGCTTTTCGGATTTTTCGTCGGACAAACGATGAAGGAAGGCAAAGGCGCGTTTAATCCCGCAAAAGTAAATGAGCTTTTGAAGGCTAAACTGGGGTAAATTTTGTTCTATTTCGTCGTTTCGGCGCTTAAATTTTGTTTTTCCGACGCAACCGTTTTGCGCTAAATTTGGCTTAAGCAAGCTTTTGGAATTAAATTTTTGCTAAATTTATGAGTTTGCAGGAGCCAGAAAGGTTAAATCTGATAAAAAACGGATCAAATTTATTTCTTAAATTTATCCTCGCGCGGTTTTAAATCATCAAATACGGCGCCGCAAAGCCGTCCAAACCGATAAATTAGAAAAGTTAAGCGTGTTTTATTTTGCATAAAGTCGGTACCGGTAAAATTTGAACTTTTAAACCGAGTTTAAATTTAACGAACTTTGCAAGGCTGCGAGCAGCGTGAATAAATAGAGTAAATTTAGCGTTTCGGTAGTTGAATTTGCTTTGCGATCGCTTTAAATTTTGATTTTTTTGGACGTCGGTAGCGATAAATTTAAAACGTTTTCGGCGAGCATGGGATCAATTTTTACAAAAAGTTAGCGATAAATTCGCTAAAAGCGAAGTAAGCCCCAAAAATTCACCAAAAAAAACCAAAAACCAAAAAAACAACAAAAAATAAAAATAGCCATCATGGGGGGGGGGATGGGGGGTCGCGCGATTTTTCATGCGCTTTCCAAAAAAAACGACTGCGTCATCAGCTCTCGCAGACAGCTTGAGGGTGTGCATTTTGTCGGCCTAGAGGAGGCGCTAAAGCGCGATCTGCTAGTCGTTGCCATACCTTCTCAGTCTGTTAGCGGCTGGCTAAAAGAGCATTTTAAAAACTTTGGACAAAAAATTTTAGTCGCCTCAAAAGGCATCGAAACTTCAAGCCTTCGTTTTTTAGACGAGATTTACGAACAGCACGTAGATGCGGCAAATTTAGCCTTTTTGTCGGGCCCGAGTTTTGCTAAAGAGATACAAAACGACCTTCCATGCGCGCTAGTTATAAATTCCAAAAACGAAGCCCTTGCTCGCGAGATTTCAGCGCTTTTTCCGCGAAATATCAAAGCATACGCCAGTAGCGACGTTATCGGCGCCGAGATTGCGGGTGCCTATAAAAACGTCATCGCTATTGCGGGCGGTATCTGTGACGGACTAGGGCTTGGCAACAGCGCTAGAGCTAGCCTCATCTCGCGCGGGCTCGTCGAGATGGCGAGATTTGGCGAGTATTTCGGCGCACAGCAGCAGACTTTTTTGGGGCTTAGCGGGGCGGGCGATCTCTTTCTCACGGCTTCATCTGTACTCTCGCGCAACTACCGCGTGGGCTTGGGGCTTGCTAAAAACGAGAGCCTTAACAAAATCCTAAACGATCTAGGCGAGGTCGCAGAGGGCGTAGACACCTCCTACGCGATAGAAAAGATTGCCGCTAGCAAGGGCATCTATACGCCGATAGTAAACGAGGTCGCGGCAATGCTGCGCGGCAAAGACGTGCAGGAGAGCTTAAAAGATCTGCTTAGCAAAAAGTAAGATTTAGGCTTACTCGTTTTTCGTTAAAATCCGGGATGTAGTTTTTGGCGTTTTTATCTATGACGAAGGCGGCGCAAAGAATACGGGCATGCAAAACGGTCTTAGCGGTAAATGAAGTTTTAGAACTTTTTTGGCGGCGGCATGCCGCATTGCCCGTTAGTTTGCGATATCTACGGTGCAAAATCCGTATAAAAGCTACATTAGATAAATAAAATTTCGTTGCTAAATTTAAAAATCATCCGTTTACTAAGCTTGAGTAAAAGCAAAATACGGCGCAAAAAATATACGCATAATCCACGGCAAATCCCAAAGCAAATTTAGAAAATCTTAAATTATTCGCCGTAAGAGAGGCATCTAAACTCATAAATTTAAAATTTAGCTTTGTAAAATTCGTCCTTGATATCGTCGCATCAGCCCTAAATATACGGCGCAGGTCATAGTAAGGCTTTAGGGCAGGCGGCTCGGTACTGGCAAATCCTGCTTATAAATGAGCAAATATAAAAGCTAAGGCCAATGGATTTTAAATATTTTTTACAAAAGGCTTGCGTAAAGACGGCAAAGTTAAACCGTTATAGAGCAAAAGCGCCGTAAAAACCGTACTATTTCGCCTAAATTTTGCGCGTTATCCATAAAAAATTAAAATTGCCGCAATCATTGCAATATTTTAAGAGCGCATAAATAGTCCAAAACGGCCTAATGCATATTTTTGATGCGGCGATACGACGCGTTTAGGGAAAATTTGGTAGGGTGCTCGCGACTATTTGCTAAAAAGTCGTAGCCATTTTGGCTTTGGCCGCGTTGCAGAGCAGGCATGATAAGCGCACCGTAGCCCTTAGCTTTGACGCAAAGGAATCAAGCCAAATAAAACGCGGCTTAATGGAATTTGTCAAGCCTGCGTTTTAGTTAGCTAGCTTGCCTAGTTTGCGATTAGGGGTTTAGGCTTAGCGATATTTGGAGCAAGAATCTGGAGAAAATTACCGCGCCTTTGCTTTGGGTCAAACGGCAACCAAAAATACGGCAAAAACGTAGCGCTCTAGTTTGACTGGCGGGTCTAAACTAAGCCAAGTTTTAAGATAAGCCTAAATTTAGCGTTTGCGGCGGAAAATTTGCGCCGAATTTAAATCATGCGAATTTACCGTTTTTGATACATAAAGCTACGAGATAACCTCAAGCGTTCTAATGCCGTCTTCAAGCGTCGCGATATCGCTATTTTGGCCTTTTAGTAGGCTGGTAAAGGCATTTAGCTCGCCGCTTAGCGCTTCGCTTTTTTTGACGAAGCAGCTTTTTTGCGAAAAAGAGTTTGCGTCTAAATTTGCATAAAATTTAAGCTCCTGCGAGATCAAATCTGCCTCGAAAACTCCGTCCTCGCAGACGACTTCGATAGTTCGCTTTTTAAACGGCGATAGCCACGAAACCCTAGCGCAGGCC
>CAUQRE010000185.1:0-3528 GCA_963520315.1 uncultured Campylobacter sp.
AAAAAGCGGCGGCGGGCTCATTATCGTCAGGGCAAACGGCAAGGGCGAGGTGCTTGATATCAGCATCGACGATAGCTTACTAGAGGACAAGGAGAGCTTGCAGATTTTGCTCATTAGCGCCGTAAACGACGTACTAAAGATGATCGAAGACGACCGCAAAAACGCCGCGTCAAGGATGCTGGGCAGGTTTGCCGGCATGGGACTAGGGCAATGAAACGCGCAACTTTCTCGTGCCGTTTGGACGCGGTTTTGGGGCTCGCGCGAGCGAATTTAACTTTGAGGGTAGGGCAAATTTGCGTCGCCGATAAACAAAACGGCTCGGTAGATTCGGGCTTAAATTTAGCTACCTTTGCGAGCCAAATTTGCGCCGCTTGCGCCGTAAAGAGCGCGGTAAATTTGGGCTCAAATTCGCGCGCGCGTTCGGTAAAATTTGGCGCCCCTCTAAATCCGCGCGAATTTTCGCAAAAAACTAGTCTGATCGCCAAAACGGCGACGAATTTGACGGCGAATTTAGCTCGCAAAATTTGCTCTCCGCTTTTTGCGGTTTTTATGATTTGCGCTTTTACCGCGTCGCTTAGAGCCGAGCCGCGCCCGACGCAAGATGATTTTAACGCTTGCTTTGAGAAAAATCTGCCTGCCATGGTAAACGTCGCGGGCAACGGCGGCATCGCGATCACGCCGAATTTAATCGCCGTGCCTAAAGGCGAAATCCCCGTGAAAAACTACGTCAAATTTGACCCGTATCTTAGCCTCTATCTAGTCGCCTCGGACGCTAAACTCGAGCCTGCCAAGATGGCTGAGGATAACGCTACGAAAAAAAGCGACTGGGTCAGCGTCACGCGCGATCTAAACGCGACCGTTTACGGCCACGTAAAGGCGCAGGCGCAGGCGCTAGGCGAGCTGGACGCGCTCACGTTTGACGTAAACGGCACGGGCGCCGTGCTAAGCCCCTGCTGCAAACTGCGCGGTATCGCCGTGGGCGGGGATAAATTTGTCCCAAGCCGCTATCTAAGGCACTTTGCGGCGTATAAGGACGTGTATTACGGCGACGTGGGCGCTGTTTTTGAGGAGCGAGACGGCAAACTCTACGTAAAAGGAGTCGATCCACTCGGACGCGGCGCAGCGCTGATGGCGGGGGATGAAATTTTAAGCGTAAACGGCGAGAAAATGCAGAGCTTACGCGAGCTAAACGAGAGGATTTTGTTTGCCAAAAAAGGCGAGCGGCTCAAATTTGAAATCAAGCGCGGCGAAGATGTCGTAAATTTTAGCGTCGCGGTTTCAGACGAGGTAAAAAAAGAACAAAAAACCGCGCCTAAAACGGACGAAAATATCACAAAAATAGCCCCAAAATCGCAGCCCGCGCCAAATACGGACGCCTCTAGCGTGCGAAAGCTCTACGGACTGACGTTTGATGAAAAACTAAGGGTAAAGAGCGTGGACGGGGAATCGGATGCGGCAAGGTTTGGCCTCAGAGTCGGCGACAAGTTGATACAAGTAGGCGCTAAAGTCGTGAAAAATCGCAAAGAAGCCCTTGCGCTCATAGCTAAAAATCGAGGACAACGCTTGCTTTTTAGGCGAGACGGCTTTGACTTTTTTTACAACGCGCGGTAGGTTCTAGGCGTTTTTGGACGGCCGCGGCGATAGATTTGCTTGTTTTGCGGCGCTAGATTCGGACGCAAATTTATCTTTGTGTCGCTTTTGTTTGTTTTGCAAAAAAGATTCGGCGCTAGATTCGTTCGGCTTTATGACACTCTAAGCCTCCTTGCGTCAAAGCTAGCTTGTTCTGGCGCGTTTAATTTTTGCGCATTAAAAACGGCCGAGCTTTAAGCGTAAGACGGTTTTTCTGGCGTAAATAAGCTTTCGAGCGCCGCGGCTTAATCTAGCGGTAGGGTGATTGCCTTTAAATTTAGCTCGCTACGAAACAGACGACTTTACTAGCTTGCGGCGTAAAATCGCAGCTTTTAGAGGCGTTACATAGCCTTGCAAAATAAGTAAATTTAGCGCAAGCAAGGATTTGTTCGGCGGTTAGAGCGATTTGGGATCTGCCTTTATCAAACAAAAATAAAACGGAGAAAAAATGCAAAATAATAAAAACTCGAAGGAAAGATTAAACGTGCGAATTTACGCGGAAGATAAAGCCTTAAAATCAAATTTCGCTCGCTTTAAAACCTTACCGCAAAGCTCAAGTTTGGCGCGTGTTTTTAGCGCAAATTCGGACGAAAATTTACCGAGCGCGCGCAGCCTGATTTTACCGTGTAAATTTAACGAGACCAAAGCTCTTAAATCGTCCAAAAACCATCTAAAGCATGCGACTTTTTCGGAAATAAAAGTTTCAAATTTAGCCTGCGAAAACGGCGGAGACCTTGCGCGAAATCAGGTTCCTCTTTTGTCGCTTGCAAAGCCGGCGATATTTCGAAAATTTAGTGCCGAGCAAAAGCGAAATTTAGCGCAGATATCGCCTAGCGGCGAAAAGATGCGGGTTTGCACAAATGACGCTCTAAGCCTAAATTTGCCGCAAAGAACGTCTAATCCGGCTAACGAAAAAGTGCTAAATTTAAACAAGTCTCGAGCGCCGCTGACGGATCAAAATCAAGCGCAAAACTTGCGCGCGAGCTCGTCTCAAAATCAGCCTCAAATTTTAAGCGCGGCCAAATCTAAAATAAACTCCGAAAACCCGGCTCAAGGCCCAAAAAACCGATCAAATTTGATCTCGCTAAACGCGGCAAAAGGCTCGTGTTTTAGCTCGGGCGCAAATTTGCAGCCGAACGAAAACCAAACCGCTCTTAGCACCGCCGATCAGGACGCGCTTTTGGCCGAGTTTAAGGCGTTTTTGAGTGCGCATTTACCGAGCAACCCTAGCTTTCATCCGTGCTTTGACGAGGCGCTTTCGTACACGCTAAAGTCGGGCGGCAAGCACTTTCGCGCGATGCTGGTCGCAGGCGTCGTAGCGGCGGTGCGTCCCGAGCGCAAAGAGGCGGCGTTTCACGTCGCGCTAGCATTTGAGACGATGCACAGCTACTCGCTCATCCACGACGATCTGCCTGCGATGGACGACTCGGATCTGCGCCGCGGACAGCCTAGCCTGCACGTCAAATTTGACGAAGTGACGGCGATCCTGGCTGGCGACGCGCTAAACACCCACGCCTTTTATCAGATAGCAAGGGCTCCGCTGGATGCGGACGCGCGCATAAAATGCGTCGAGATCCTAAGCCGTAACGCAGGTATCTACGGCATGGCGCTGGGGCAGGCAGTGGATTGCTATTTCGAAAATCAAAAGCTAGGGCTTGAAGAGCTAAAATTTCTGCATATCCACAAGACCGCGCGCCTCATCGCGGCGAGCTTGCAGGCAGGCTGCGTCGTATCGGGGCTAGATGAGACGGAGGCTGCTCGCATATACGACATCGGGCTTGATCTGGGGCTGGCGTTTCAGATCGCAGACGACATCATCGACGCGACGCAAAGCGCCGAAACGGCGGGCAAACCGACGCATAACGACGGCGCGAAAAACTCATTTACCAACCTTCTTGG
>CAUQRE010000186.1:0-3522 GCA_963520315.1 uncultured Campylobacter sp.
GCAAACGCCCGCGCAAAAGCCAAATTTACAAAACAAAGCGCCGAGTGCTGAAAATAGAACTCCTGCCCAGACGCAAAGTACGGCTATGCAAAATAGAACCCCCGCAGCGCAAAGCCCAACCGTAAGCAACCAAGGCGGTACGCATCTGCGCCAACCTATCCCGCAAAATATCGCTCCTACGAATGAGCCCGAGTTAAATTTAAAAGACAGCCAACTATACGAGCGCGTGCAGCCAAACGATATCATTATCAAAGCTTTAAATGCGCCAAAGCAAGTCTACGTCGGACAAATTTTTAGCTTTACGCTTTCGGTCGATATCCAGGATAATATCGCGGTCGATTTGCAAACCGTCTTACCCGAAATCGAAAACCTAAAATGGCTAAGCTCAAATTTACGCTGGGATAACGACGGTAAGGGCGTTTACAAGGCTCAAATTTACGCCGAGGCCTCCGATAAGACCGTGCAAAATCCAAAAATCACGGTAAATTTAAAACGCAACGGCGAGTTTTTCCAGACGGCAAATTTGACGCTTTCGCTACCTAAAATTGTAGCGCTAAAAAGCGGCGAGAAATACAACCACGTCGTCGCTCAAAATCTCGAAGTCAAAAAATACAAAACCAACAAATTTGACGACAAAAATCTGATCATGATCGTCGAAGTAAATGCGCAAAAAGGCAACATTGCGGACTTTTTCATCGAGGATAAGGACATCATCAAACAAGGCGTGGACTCCACTAGCGGCGAATTTGACGCGCAAAGCGGATATTATTTCGCGATATTTTCGCCTGAAAAAACCTCGATAGATTTTAACTACTTTAGTCTCGCTAAAAAAGATTTCGTGAGCTTTTCGCTCCCGGTAGTCGTGGAAGATGATGAGATCAGCACGCAAATCGGACTAAATCCAAAGCAAAGCAAATTTGAAATTTACAAAAATATCGGAGCTTACGCGCTTTTCGGTATTTTCTTGATCACGTTTTTGTTTAAGCGCGACGCGATATTCCTCGTCGTCGTAGTCGGTCTTGGAGCTTATATCCTTTATAGCTACAACCCGTTTGGCGGCGCGACGCTAAAACAAAATATAAACGTAAAAATTTTACCTACGCAAAACTCGAGCGTATTTTATACCTCAAAAGCGCAGCAAAAGGTTGAGATACTCGGCGAACGCGAGGACTACGTCAAAATTTTACTAGACGACGGCAAGATAGGCTGGGTGAAAAAAGATGATATTTTCTAGGATAAAGGCCGCGTATTTCGCGGTCGAGTTTCTCATTAGCATACTTTTAGTCGTATTTTTCATGTGGCTTTTTAAAAAGCACATCCACGCCGTGAGGAAATTTTGGGGCAGGAGCCAGCGGCTTTTTGGATTTTATTCGCTCGAAGTCGTCGGCAACTTTGACGAGCGGGCAAATATGATCATTATGAACCACCAAAGCATGCTAGATATCGTCGTTTTAGAGGAAGTCTATCCTAAAAATCTCTGCTGGATCGCTAAAAAAGAGATCGCCGACCTTCCCGTCATCGGTCAGATCATCCACGTGCCGCAGATGATTTCAGTCGAGCGCGAGAACAAACGCTCGCTCATCAAGCTCGTAAAAGACGCGCAAGACCGCGTCGAAAAAGGGCGCGTGCTAGCGATTTTCCCCGAGGGAACGCGCTCAAACTCAAAGGAGCTTTTGCCGTTTAAAGGCGGCGCGAAAATCATCGCCGACAAGCTAAATCTAAAAATCCAGCCCATCGTGATCGCGGGCTCGGACATCATGGACGTGAAGAGCTTTAGCTTTAAAAACGGCAAAATCAAAATCATCTGCCTAGATCTCATCGACACCGCCGAGCCTGAGTGGCTGGAAAACGCAAGGGCGAAAATGCAAGAAACGCTTGATAACGAGAGGCAAAAAGCGGCGATTTAAAGCGCTGCTTTATCATAAAATTGCTGTGCGCGTAAATTTGACGAAGTTTTTAGCTAAAATTTGAGCCAAATTTACCGTAAGCATATTTAGCCCTTAAGCCTGCAAGCTAAATTTGATCGCCCCAGTAAAAGCCGTAAATTTAGGAGGATTTATGAAAAAGTTCGCTGTTATCTTTATAGTTTTAGCTCAAATTTTATTTGCTTCAAATTTACCTGAGCTTCGTTTTGAGATTTTTTTCGACGAAAATGCTACGAGCAAGCAAATGGACGCAGGGCTTGATCAAATTTTGGAGTTTTTATCGCAAAACCCGCACCGCGTAAACGACGAATACGGCGAATTTAAAGACCGCCTTTTTTCGCCGTTTATCTACAACGTAAAAATCATAAAAACGGGCAAATTCGACTTTGAACGCATAGAAAATGCACTCAAATTTAAGCCGGATCTATACTTTAAATTTATGATTTTTACTCCTCTTGACGCGGTTATCGCACTTGGCATAGATCCTAACGGCAAATATAAATTTGATCAAAAAGAAGCGATACGACTCATCGACCTACTCGTAGCAAACGGCGCTGATATCGGCTCGCCAGGGCTCTTGCGCACGGCTTGCAATGCCGAGGCGTTTGAGATTTTTAGCCACCTTCTTAGCAAAGGAGCGCGCGGCGGCAAAGACGTGATGCTTTGCGTGGCCGGCGGGATAGCTATCTTTATGAGTCAAAACGGCGCGTCGCCGATCGCAAACGCTCCGCTTGATCCAAAAATAAGGCAGTTTGCGAAAACCGCAAAATTTACAAAGTTTTACCGCGATAAAATGCGCTATCTAGAGGAGCTGCTAAAATTTGAGCCGCTTAGCGAATTTGAGGCTAAAGAACTGGAAATTTTTACAAAACTAGCCGCAATCCTAGACAGCGAGGATATGGTTAAATTTCTACTAAAAAACGGCGTTTGCAAGCAAGAGAATTTACAAACATCGTGCGAAAATCTCAAAAAGTACGCGACGCAATTTGACGCAAAAGATAGCCTAAAGCTAATAAACAACAAGGCTGTAAGCCCGAAATAGACGAATTTTACGAGACATCGCATTAAAAGCCTTTACGGCTCGCGCGCTAAACTAAACTCAAATTTTTGTTAAATTTAGCGAGTTTTACTTTAAGCGCCGCAAATCAGCCAAACTCATACCGACAAAAGCATAAAATTTAAAGCCGTATTTAACAAACTAAAACGCCCTATTTTTCATATTTTTATCAAAATTTAAAAAATTTTGGGTATAATCCACTTTTTCTACAAAAAAGGAATCCCCAATGAGTACTGCAAAAAAAGAAGCATTGACGCAGGTCGAAGAGCTTTTTAAGGAAAACGCAAAAGGCTATGTCACGTATGAAAAACTGGTTAAATTTTTAGACAAAGCTCCTACGGCTATGGTCGCTAAAAAAATAGAGGCTCTAGCTAAAGCAAATAAAGTAAAACTCATAACCTCCGCCGAAATCGCAAAAATGCGAAATATCGAGGACGCAAAAAAACGCCGCGAAGAGTTAGCGAAGTTAGCCGACGATAATCTCGAAGAGGAATTCGACCTCGCAAACGAAAACGACTTGCTCGAGTGGTCGCGCTCGGA
>CAUQRE010000187.1:0-3519 GCA_963520315.1 uncultured Campylobacter sp.
AGAGCCTATGACCATCGCATTTTTATTTATCTCGCTGTTTGGCCTTATGCTCATAGGCGTTCCCGTCGCCGTTTCGCTTGGAGCTAGTACGGTTATCACGATGCTTCTTTTTACGGATCTTGACGTCGCGACGATACCTCAGCTTATCTTTGACGGTATCAACAAATTTGCCCTCATGGCGATACCGATGTTTATCCTAGCCGGAAATTTACTGAGCAAGGGCGGCTCTGCTAGACGCATTATAGATTTTGCTAAATCCATGGTCGGACACCTACCCGGCGGTCTGCCGATGAGCGCGATATTTGCGTGCGTTATATTTGCCGCGGTTTCTGGCAGCTCGCCAGCTACGGTCGTAGCGATAGGATCTATCATGTTCGTTGCCATTAAAGAAGCGGGTTATCCAAAAGAGTACGCCGTGGGCGGCATCACAACCGCGGGCTCTCTAGGCATCCTCATCCCGCCTTCCGTCGTTATGATCGTTTACGGCGTTACGGCCGAGGTCAGTATCGCGCAGCTATTTATGGCGGGCGTGGTGCCTGGACTGATGCTAGGCGGTATGATGATAGCGCAGACTTATATCGGAGCAAAGAGGCTTGGATTTAAAGCTACTACGCCAGAGCCTTGGAGCGAGCGAGTAAAAAAATTCGGTAAGGCGTTTTGGGCGCTGTTAATCGTAGTAGTCGTTATCGGCGGTATCTACGGCGGCATTTTTACGCCGACCGAGGCTGCGGCGGCGAGTGCTATATATGCGCTAATTATTTCGCTATTTGTTTATAAAGATATCAAATTTAAAGATCTGTGGGACATCTGCCTAGAGTCTGCCATCACGACGGCGATGATATTTTTCATCATCGCAAACGCGTTCGTATTTGCATACCTGCTAGCTACCGAAAACATCCCGCAAACGATAGCAGATAGCATCCTAGCCGCAAATATCGGCAAGATCGGCTTTTTAATCATCGTAAACATCCTGCTTTTCATCATGGGACAGTTTATGGAGCCTTCATCGGTCGTGATGATCATGGTACCGCTGCTACTACCGATCGCGACTGCGCTAGGCGTAGATCCGGTGCACTTTGGCATCCTGCTCATCGTAAATATGGAAATCGGTATGATCACGCCGCCCGTGGGCTTAAATTTATTCGTCGCTAGCGGTCTAACGGGTATGAATCTAAAAGACGTCATCGTCTCATGCTTGCCGTGGACATTGACGCTATTTATCGGGCTTATTTTAGTGACGTATATCCCGGAGATTTCGCTTTGGTTGCCTAATCTTATGTACAAAAACTAACCGACTTTTAAATTTTGCGAGCGGGCCTAGCTAAAGCCTTGCTCGCCTTAAATTATGCCGCGCTAAATTTGCCTCAAAAGCCCAAATAAAGCCAAAGTGTCGTATAATTTTCGCAAATAAAAAAGGGGAGATTATGTATAGCGTCAAACTGCATATTTGCTTAAGCGAGGATTTAAAAAACAAGCTTGAAATTTTAGAAAAAATCCAGCAAAGGCCGCGCTTTACGCACGAATTTAGCACTATAAAAAGCTCAGGCGATATCCCTGCGCCCATACCCGACGAAAATCAATATCTCATCATCGTAAGCGAGAACTGCGCACTAAATTTACCTGAGCTAAAAAACCGTATCGGTAAAAACGGCTTTTTGGCGATTTACGCGAGGGATGCGGGCAAGATAACCGGCGAGCAAAAGCAAATCGCCGATGAAATTTGGCTTGAAAGCGCGAATTTAGACGATTTTTACTTTGAAAAAGCGCTAAATTTGATCGCCGAGCGCAAAGAGGCGTGGCTACAAAAAACGTGGTTGCAGACGACGATAAACTCGTCTCCCGATATGATCTGGTTTAAGGATATGGACGGGCTGCATCTAGAGGTAAACGACGCCTTTTGCGAGGTCGTAGATAAGCAAAAAGACGACGTTCGCGGTAAAGATCACTACTATATCTGGAATATCCCAAAAGAGATATACGAGCAAACGGGCTACGTCTGCGTCCAGACCGAGGACGACGTCGTAGCCGCGCGCAAAACCTGCCTGCTGGACGAAGAGGTGATGAAGGCAGACGGCAACCTAAGCAAGCTAAAAACGTATAAAACGCCGATATTTGACGGAGAGACGATCATCGGTACCGTAGGCATCGCTCGCGACGTGACTAAAGAGTACGAGTATCTGCAAAATATCGAACATCTAGCCCACTACGACCAGCTCACGGGGCTAGCTAACCGCAACCAGTTGGACGCATTTTTAGACAAGCTAAAAACCACGCATATGAGCATACTTTATATGGATTTAGACCGCTTCAAGCAGGTAAACGACGAGCACGGACACCAAGCGGGCGATAAGGCTCTAGTCGCGATCTCGGAGCTGATAAAGGAAATTTTTAACGACGCTATGAACGTGCGTATCGGCGGAGACGAGTTTATCTCGATATTTACCGACGGCGCGAATATGCAAAGCATAGCGCCTCGCGTGCAAATTTTGATCGACCGATTTTTTAAAGTTTGTCAAGAAAATCCGCTATTTAACGGACTATCCGTGAGTGCTGGCATCGCAGAAGGCCAGATCGGACACGGCTCGTTCGATCTGCTGCTTCAGCGTGCCGACGATGCTCTTTATAGGGCCAAACACGCGGGCCGCGGTACCTACTGCATAAATCCCTGGGAAGACTTTGAGCAAAAATAAATTTTGCTAGCGTTTGTCGGTCGGTAGCGATGCGGCGCAAATTTACGGCGACTAGTCAGCATCTGCACGTCTTGACGGCTGACCGTGAATTTGATATTGCTTCTTATCTTTTACTCTAAATTTTATTCAAAATTTGCCGATATCGTTAAAAAGCTAAATTTTAAAAGGACTTTAGATGATAGGCGGCGTAAACGGATTTAACGCAAACGTAAATTATGATTTTAGTAGCGCTCATGGGCAAAATTTAAAGACGCATGAGGAAAAAGAGGTAGCGAATTTAGCACCAAATTTAACGGCACGGATTGATTACGATACCGTAAATCCCGAAGAACTAGACTATGGCCAGCTCAAAATTTGGGCGGACAAGGTTGATCCAGAAAAGCTAACGGGTAAAAATTTAAGCATGTGGCTGGGTGCGAAAATGGGGTTTGATAAGTTGGAGGACGGATGGCGTAAGGAGCTCAACCTAAATCCGAACGAGCCGGTAGCCGTGAGGAGGATATTTTCTCTAAGCGGCTACACGAGAGACGATAAAATCAGCGTCTGGGGCAAGATAAACGGGCTTGACTCATCGGTAAGCAAAGAAAAAGCCGCCGAGCTAAAAAGTTTCGTAGATAGCACGCGAGTCAAGACCATGCACGCGGGCGATCCGTCCGATATATTTAGGCGGGACGTCTTTAGCGTGGATAAATTTATGAAGAGATATGATGTGGATTTGGGCGGGTTTGGCTTAGGGCTCATGCGTAGCGGTAGCGGTGTGGCAATGGACGCCGAGGCCTCAAAGCTGCTGGATTCAGATATGAGCGAGGAGGAATTTAAAGATAAATGG
>CAUQRE010000188.1:0-3506 GCA_963520315.1 uncultured Campylobacter sp.
GCGTCGGAGTCGATATCCATGAGCTTCCGTTCATCTCAAAGCGCGGAGATACCGTGCTAAAAGAGGGGATGGTCTTTAGCGTGGAGCCTGGGATTTACTTGCCCGGCGAGTTTGGCGTGCGCATCGAGGACGTCGTGGTCGTGCGCGAAAACGGGGCTGAAATTTTATGAGAGTAGCGGGGGCGAGGCGCTTTGGCAAATGCCTCTTTTTCCCGCAGGTTTTTGATTTTAAACCCGGCTTTAAAAATAGCGTTATTTTGGGGCTTGGCGGCAATATCGGCGACGTGAAAAAGCGCTTTTGTCGGCTACATTTTAAACTTAGCCGAGACAGCAGGTTTCACGTCGTCGAAAACTCGGCTCTCCTCATCAACGAGGCGTTTGGGTTTAAGGAGCAGGCTGATTTCACAAACGCAGTAACGCTCGTGCAAACGAGCCTTGCCGCGAGGCAAATTTTAAAAATAACGGCAAATTTAGAAAAGCGTTTGGGGCGCGTGCGAAGCTTTAAAAACGCACCCAGAACGCTTGATATAGACATTTTGTATTTTAGCGGACGAAACAGAAACGATGCGCGGCTATTACTGCCCCATCCTGGCGCAAGAAGCAGAGCCAGCGTGATTTTGCCGCTTGGGACGATGAGGCGCTTTTATACTTGCGGGATTAGAATTTGCTAAACTTGGGATTTTAATCTTTGGGTTTGCGGGCTTGGTTTTGAGCGAATTTATAAACTAAGCAAGATTTGGCCGCCGTTTTTAGCGATAAAAATAAATCGGCGAGTTTTCGTTTAAATTTTCACCGGCAAAATAGAGGCAACGTCAAATACGAACTAAGTTAAGTTTAGCCGCAAAGCATGAAAACGGGCGAAATTTCGGAACGAAAACTGCTTGCTCGTAGGCGTTAAAATGTTAGAGTTTTGAGATTTGGCGATAAATTATAGGTTAAGTTCGGTTTTGCGGGTAAATTTAAAAAAGCTAATAATCGTAAAGTAAAACCGCAAAAGCTAAGATTAAATTAGTCCGAAAAAGGCGGCGCGGGCGATAAAACGTAACTGGGACGAAGGAGAGAAATTGGCGACGAAATTTTACACGTTTACCGGCGAGAGCAGTATGGAGGCTCTCAAAAAGGCGCAAGACGAATGCGGCGAAAGGGCGATTTTGGTAACCACGAAGCAAATTCAGCCAAAGACGATAAACAAAAAGCCGCTTTACGAAATTTTAGTAAGCGTCGAAGAGGATCCTGCGGCCGAACCTAAAAAACGCCAATCTCAAAAACAAAATTTAAAGGCCTATGAGGAGTTTTTGGATGCGCAAAAACCGCCCAAAAAAGCGCAAAAAGTAGCCTCCGGCGAAGAGTTTTTTTTGTCGCAAACTCCGCCTGCGTCTAAACCGGTTAGTATCCAGCCCGCTAAAATAGAGCCTAGCGACGCTCCTCAAAACGGCGAAGATATACTACTAAATATATCAAGAGCGGCCAAAGAAATAAGCCAAATCGCAAACCTAGACTCACCGCCCGCGCGCCAAGAGCAAAACTACGACAAAAAAATAGACGAAGTCTCTAAGCAAGTAAGCGCGCTAAGCGAAAAGATAAATTTGATCGCAAATATGTTTTGGGAGGAGAAAACCGCAGCTAGAAACCACATCGCCATACCGCCTGAGTTTGCCGAGATTTATAAGGAAGCTAAATATAGGGGGATGAAGGTCGAACATCTAGATCAGATAATGTAATTATCCGTAGAAAACGTACCGCCTCAGATGAAGGCTAGTCCGACTGCGGTAAAAAGGTATTTTAGCTCGCTGCTACGAAAGATGCTGCCTTGCAGGAGCGACGAATTTGACGGTAAACAAAAGATAATGATGCTAGTAGGGCCGACCGGAGTGGGTAAAACTACGACGCTAGCAAAGCTTGCCGCGCGTTTTGCCTACGGCGAGGGAAAGAGGGCAAAAACAGGGATAATAACGCTTGATACGTATCGTATCGGGGCGGTCGAGCAGCTGTTTCAATACGCTAAAATGATGAAACTGCCGATACTTGACGTTATAGAGGCCGATGATTTTAAAAATGCGCTAAAGCAGCTAAATCACTGCGACGTGATCTTAATAGACACCACCGGTAGCTCGCAATACGATAAGGAAAAGCTGGCTAGACTAGAGACTTTTTTAAAGCGTAGCGACGCGGAAATAGACGTAAATTTAGTGCTTTCGGCCGGATCTAAGGTCGAGGATTTGCTAGAGGTTTATAATAGCTTTAGCTTCCTTGACGTGGATACTTTTATTTTCACCAAATTTGACGAAACGAAGATTTTCGGTAACGTATTTTCGCTAGTTTACGAAACGGGTAAGCCCGTTAGCTTTTTGTGCCTAGGTCAAGAGGTGCCCGACGATATAATGGCCGCTAGGAGCGAATTTTTGGTCGATTGCGTATTGCAGGGCTTTAATAAGGACAAAAAATGAATAACCAAGCCCAAAAGCTACAAGATATGGTAAGCGCCCGAACTAGGGCTAAAAATACTAAATTTATAGCCGTAACGAGCGGAAAGGGCGGGGTAGGTAAAAGCACGATAAGCGCAAATTTAGGCAACGTCCTAGCTAAAAGCGGCTACAAGGTCGCGCTTTTTGACGCCGATATCGGCCTGGCTAACCTTGACGTTATCTTAAACGTGCGCGCGGGGAAAAATTTGTTGCACGTATTAAAAGGCGAGTGCTCCCTAAAAGATATTTTGATCGAGATAAAGCCGAATTTAACGCTTATTCCAGGCGAAAACGGCGCAGATATACTTAAATTTAACAATCAATTTTTATACGAACGGTTTTTTGACGAGTCGCGCAGTCTGGACGAGCTTGACTTCGTAATCATAGATACGGGAGCCGGTATAGGCAAAAATAACGACTTTTTCCTCGAAGCCGCTGACGAGATAATAGTAGTTACGATGCCCGATCCCGCAGCTATAACCGATGCTTACGCCGTGATTAAAATGACGGCTAAGCAAAAAGACGATTTTTTAATGGTTTTTAATATGGTAAGAAACGAAAAAGAGGCTGCTAGAATTTTCGAGCATATAAAAAAGGTAGCGCAAGCAAATATCAAAGACGCTCCGAGGCTCGAATTTTTAGGCTATATCAGCGAGGATAAGGACGTATCTAGGAGTATAAAATACCGCACACTCTTTACCGACGATAACGAGACGGGTCCTGCTAGCGAGCAGATGAAACAGATAGCATCAAGGCTTCTTAAAAAATTGGAACAAAAAGTGCTTGATACGGGTACGATCAGTAGTTTTAGCGCGTTTTCTAGGCGTTTGCTGGAACAAATTTAAATTTTAGGATTTGATTTTGAGAGCTGAAAATTTTATAGCGTTTTTTACGGTTTGCGGATTTTTTGCTGGCGTGGTTTTCTCGGCGCTAAAGCTTAACGAGCCTTTGGAGATGATTATGTATACTTTCGCTATCACGCTTTTTTTTCATCTCTTGATCCATATCATTATCATAAACTATGTCGATATCACGCTTAAAA
>CAUQRE010000189.1:0-3498 GCA_963520315.1 uncultured Campylobacter sp.
GCCGCTACTGGGAGCGCGGCGAGTGGAAAGAGACCGAGCCGATGGAAATAATGTTTAAATGGGACTATCCGAAAGTGGGCGTCAAAGATAGCTACCTGCTCTATCACGAGGAGCTTGAAAGCTTAGTAAAAAACATCAAAGGGCTAAAGCGAATCCGCTTTTTCATGACCTTTGGACAGAGCTACCTAACTCACATGAAATGCCTAGAAAACGTCGGCATGCTACGTATCGACGAGGTAGAACACAACGGCGTAAAAATCGTGCCGATACAGTTTCTAAAAACTCTACTACCTGATCCAGCGAGCCTCGGCCCTCGCACGAAGGGCAAAACCAACATCGGCTGCGTGATACGCGGGCTCAAGGACGGCAAAGAGCGCCAAGTCTACATCTACAACGTCTGCGACCACGAGGCTTGCTACGCCGAGACGGGCGCGCAGGCAGTGAGCTACACGACGGGCGTGCCTGCAATGATCGGCTCGATGATGGTTGCAAAAGGCATCTGGAGCAGAAAAGGCGTCTTTAATATGGAAAATTTCGACGCCAAGCCTTTCATGGACGAGCTAAATAAGCAGGGCTTGCCGTGGGAGATAATCGAAATGAAGCCAGGAGAAAGATACGAAGTCTAAATTTAGGCTTGTCTTTTTCTACTTATACTTCGTTGGTTTTAAATTTTGCTCGGTCATTACCCACTCGGTAATTCCCGTCACAAAATTTAAAACCGCCTCGTCTAAGCGAAAAATACTTCACCTGATTTTTATTAAATTTAATCTTGGGACGAAATTCACTTCTTCTATTTAGCTACGAGCATAGCGACGTAGAAAACATTTAAAATCATCTCACGATACTTCGCCTTATAATCTTGCATTTAAATTTTACTCGGTCACGTATTTCATATACGCTTCCGTCATAAAATTTAAATCCGTCTTGATTAAGGCAAAAATACCGCGCCTTGCTCTACCGTATTTAAATTTCTAGTTTAAATTTTGCACCGCTTACATTCAAATTTTACATCAAATTTAATTTAAACTTCCACACCGAAAAGCGTTTAAATTTAGCTATAATCGCGCAGATTTTATCAATGCAAATTTGAGTAAAATTAAAACTCTCAATCTCCAGTCGCGCAAACTCTGCGCCCACCCAAATAACAACAAAAGGAAAAATTTGAACTCTTCAAAAACTTCACTATCCTTTTTAGTCGTGCTAAGCGCGCTTATGGCGTGTACATCGCTATCTACGGACGTATATCTGCCCGCTATGCCTACGATGGAGCGTCAGCTGCACGGCGATGCGGAGCTCACGATAACGGGCTTTTTGATCGGCTTTGCTATCGCGCAGCTCATCTGGGGGCCTATCAGCGATAGGATTGGGCGTAAAATCCCGCTTTTCATCGGTATGGCGCTCTTTGCGATCGGATCAGTAGGATGTGCGATGTCGGACACTATGGCCAGCGTCGTGTTCTGGCGCGTGTTTCAGGCTTTGGGCGCATGCGTAGGACCGATGCTAAGCAGGGCGATGATTAGCGATCCTTTCGGTAGCTCGCAGGCCGCGCAGATGCTCTCTACGCTAGTTATCATCATGGCGATAGCGCCGATAGCGGGTCCGTTATTGGGCGGCGCGATATTGGAGTTTGGCTCTTGGCATGGGATATTTTGGCTGATGGCGCTAGCTAGCGCGGTTATGTTTGCGATGATTTTTTCTCTACCGGAGACCTTGCCGCTGCAAAAGCGCTCCACAAAGCCCATCGTATCGTCTTTTAGAAACTATCTAAGATTATTGCAAGACGCCAAATTTATGCGCTACACTCTTAGCGTGACGTTTTTCTACGTAGCCGCCTATGCCTTTATCACGGGCTCATCGTTTGTATATATCGATTATTTCGGCATTCCTAGCAAGTACTACGGATTTTTATTCGGCATAAACATCGTGGGCGTCATGGCGCTAAGTTTCGTAAACAAAAAGCTGGTAAAGCGCTATGCGCTAAACCGCCTGCTCATAGTCTCCGCGCTCGTTGCCGCGCTTGCTGCCAGCGTGCTATTTGCGTTTGCGTTTTTCAAAACGGGCGGAGTTCTTGGCGTAATAATCCCGATGTTTTTCGTTTTTAGCATGAACGGCATTATAGCTTCTTGCTCCAATGCCGCCGCTCTTGATAGCGTGCCGCAGGAGATGAAAGGCTCGGCCGCTGCGCTCATCGGCTCGCTGCAATACGGTAGCGGCATCCTCTCCTCGGCGATGCTTGCGGCGTTTTCTGCGGGTACGCCGTGGACGATGTCTTGGATAATAGCTCTGTTTGTTTGGCTAAGCGCGCTCGCGGCGTATTTTAATAAATAAATTTAGCCTTGCGGGTTTGACTCAAATTTCGGTCAAATTCGCAAATTTGGGTCGCAAAAGCCAAAATCAAATTTTACGGCGGCTAGGTCAAATTTCGCTTTTTATCTGCCGTAAAATTTATCCTCAAATTTAAGCCCGTATGTTAAAATCCAAGCTAAATTTAGGAGAAAATATGAAGCAAATCACGATGCAAGAAGCCCTAGATGCGGTAAGCTCGCGATACTGCAAGGGTTATCGCTACGAAAACGTCGCGCTAAACGATGAGATGGTGCGCCGTATCTGCGAGGTAAAAGACCTTGTAAATATGGGCTTTGCGGCTACGGCTATCACGGATGCGTCGCTTGAGTATTTAGCCCGGTTGCCTAAGCTTTCGTATCTATCTTTAGAAAATAGCGAAAAAATAAGCGGCGAAGGCTTTAGATACTTTGCGCGGCACGCCAAGCTAAAGCACATCGACATCCAAAACGTCGGCATCACCGACGAGGGATTAAGGGCGATCGCGCAAATCCCTAGCCTAAAATCTTTACGCATCGTAGACACGCGCGTGAGTTTTGCCGGGCTGCTAGCCGTAGCGGACGCAAAAATCCTATTTCATATCGGCGGCGAATGCTTTAGCAAGGAGCAGATCGCTAAATTTGAGCAAGCGCAAAGAGATTTTCAAAGTAGCAAAAACAGGCCGAATCCGCAGGACGCCGCTGCGGCGCAAAGCGCGCTTTTGGAGTTTTTCGCGGCTATGAGCGAATGGGAAAAATTTGCCGCCCGCAAGGCTTATGGCGAAAATAAAGACGAGGCGGCGCGCAGGCTTGATGAGCTCTTTGCTCGCTACTGCACGCCTGCTAAGCGTAGCGGTTATCGCCGCGAGTTCGTATGGTTTTCGCAAGCAGACGGCGGCACCTACGGCGGATACGAGCTAACGGACGTTGAGAGCGAAACGAAAAATAAATTTTACGTCTATGCCAAAGACGGCTACGGTTTTGCGCGGCGTTTTTTGCTCATACGCAAGGACGGACGCTGGCTCGTAGATAAGCAGCAAGATATGGACGGCGGCTGGAAAAACTGCGGGTTATAAATGCGCTAGGCGGTTTAACTCGGGCGCTTTTTTGGCTTTTGGCGCCTCAAATTTCCGCTTTAAAATTTTAAAAATCTCGTGCTTTGAGAGCTCGTATTTGT
>CAUQRE010000190.1:0-3495 GCA_963520315.1 uncultured Campylobacter sp.
ACTCAGACTATGACCCAGCAGCGTAAAGCACTCACGATTCATTAACTTAAATCTAAGCGGTCTTATTACGCAAACGACTTAATGCTAGACTAACGCAAATTTAACGTCAATCTAGCAGAATTTTTGTAGCATCTAACATCGGCGTATTTGTCTAACTCAACCTTGAATTCCTAATCGCGAGGTCGGGTTTATTTTCTTACGAATTAACGATATTACCCAGCCCCCAAAGCCCTGCCAAAGTAAAATGCGGCAACTTCTATCCCGTGCGCTATTAAGTTTTAAACCCGATATGCTTTTTTGGGCTAATCTTATATAAATTTATCTGGCCGTACTTTGGTAGGTTGCCGCAAAAACACGCTAAATTTAAAATTTAACCCCGTGATTTAGCAGTTTTTTTGCGCCCAGATTCGTGTCGATGCCGGTGATTATGGCGTTGTAGATGTATTCTTTGGCTTGCTGGACGGCGCTTTCTAGGCTCTCGCCGCGAGCGAGCAGGCAGGCTAGCGAGCTAGAAAACGTGCAACCCGCGCCGATGATAACCAGCGGGTCGGCTAGCGGCGTCTCAAAGTTTTGCACGCTACCGTCCTTGCGGTAAAGCGTGTCGATGCTTTTGCCCGCGATGATGTGCTTTTTCACGATCACGTCGCACGGCAAATTCGTAAAATCATCGCCGAAAAGCACATCCGCTTCGCGCAGGTTCGGCGTCGTGACGGCGGCAAATTTCATCAGCTCTTTTAGCCTCTCGATGGCGCTATCTTTGATGAGTTTGTGCCCCATTTTCGAGACGCAGACTGGATCTAGCACCACGGGAGCGGAGTTTTTCTCTAAAAAGCTCTGCACGACGTCCATGATAGGCTCGTTAAAGAGCATGCCGATCTTGACGGCGTCGAAGCTAAACTCTGCCGAGAGCATCTCGAGCTGATCGGCGATGAATGACGGATCTAGCGAGACGATATTTTTGATCTTGTCCGTATTTTCGGCCGTTAGCGCCGTGACCGCCGTCGCGCTATAGCAGCCAAAGTGCGCGCACGCCTTGATATCGGCTTGCAGTCCCGCGCCGCCGTTGCTGCATGAGCCTGCGATGATGAGGATTTTTTTCATTTTTTACCTTTTATTTTTAAATTTTTAAAATTTGTTTTATGTCTTCGGGATTTAAGAGCGGCGAGAACATATGAGTTATTTCACCATTAATTTTTACCAACATATCGCCTGGACCGAGTAGTTTTTCCGCCCCGCTTTTATCAATACGAGGTCTAATATCGATAACGGCGCTATCGTCCAAAAAATCAAAAGACGAAACAGAGATATCAGAGTCGCTCGCATTTTTAAAATTTAAGTTATTCGCGCCTTTTAAAAGATCTTTTTTTGCCACTATAGACTTTCGAGATTTATTTTTGTATCGTAAGATTATAGTGGATAATTTCTTAAAAAGCGGATATCCTTTACTCCTAAATAGCTTCAAAATACTTTTAAAATACAGACTAAAATAAGTTAAAAATTTTAAAATGAGTTTTTATCAAATAGAAGGCATCTTATTAATAAAGCTAAGCGCAGATACTACGGACTTGCCTTGCTACCGCAAAGTAAATGGATGTTTATGCTAAATACATCTAAACTTAAAGAGATATTTTTCAAGCCAGGCAACGGTAACGGCTGCAACGAAATTAAAAAAGAGATTTTCTTACTTTGTTTAAAATGGCGTATTCTGCCTTGCTTCACCATGTTTGTTGTTTTTAAAAATAGCTACGAGTGAAGAAAAGTAGGGTTTTAGATGTAATAAAAAGCAAAACAATCATGAAACGATGTTCCAATAAAATGAGCCGTATCGTATTTTAAAGTTGATGGAAAAATTTAACCGGCTTGCCTTGAGCCAAAAACGATATGCTTTACGCTACGGGTAGATACTGCCGAATTTATAAATCTGGTAAGCGAGCTAAATTTAGGATTCTAAGATTTATGAGATAGACTGAAATTTAACAAGCCACGTGATTGTCTAGTGGCTTTATCTTGCGATTTTAAATGCTGTAAATTTTATATTTTGCTTGCGGCAGACTCTAAAATTTAAGAGGAGTAGCACGCCGCTACCACCTCTAAATTTAGTGTTATACTTTTAGAAGTTCACTCTCTTTTTCTTTTACGAGAGAGTCGATCTTTGAGGTGTAGCTATCGGTAATCTTTTGGACTTCGTCTTGTCCTTTTTTACTCTCATCTTCGGTGATTGATTTATCTTTTTCTAGTTTTTTTACCTCGTCGTTGGCGTCTTTTCTGATATTTCTGATACTGACTTTGGCTTTTTCGCCAAATGCCTTAGCGTGCTTTGCGTTTTCTTGACGTTGCTCGACCGTCATCGGAGGGAAAAATAGCTTCACGCTCTCGCCGTCGTTGTTAGGATTTACGCCGATATTTGCCGCAGAGATCGCTGCAGTGATAGTTTTTAGCATCGGTTTTTCCCACGGCGTTATGCTTATGGTGCTAGCATCGCTCGTTAGTACGGTGGCGACTTGGTTTAGCGGAGTTTGGCTACCGTAATAATCCACGTAAATATTATCGACTATGCTTATATTTACCTTACCCGTGCGAAGTGTGCTAAAGTCGCGCTTTAGGCCCTCGATGCACTTGTCGCTATGCTCTTTTTGCTTTTTGTAAATCTCATTCAGCATTTATGTCCTTTACTAAAATTTTTGTCGTCGTTTTTCCGTTTACTTTAAGGCTCATTCTGACTTTATATCGGTCGATCGGCTTGTTAAATTTAAGCGTCATCTGTCCGTTTTCGAGCTTAACTTTTTTTGTTTTTTGCCCTGTCATTGAGAAGTAGCCGTGCGTCGCGTTCTCATCCGTTTTGATGATAAGTTCGCTAATCTTATTATCTTTAGGATAGTCTTGCGGAAGTATCCATTCGGCTTTTAGAAATTTACTAGCAAGCGCAGACGGCAGATGCGTGCCGTTCATCGCAGGGATCCTATCTAGCTCGTGCAGATCGCTATCTGCCGCGACTGCGCCAGAGTTTTGGCTAAGTATCACTTCTATGCCGTGTTCTATCGCGACGTCGCGCACCCTGTCGTTATATTCGCCGAAAGGATAAGCAAAATATCGCGGTTTGTAGCCCATATTCTTTTCAAATTTACTTATACCGTCCTCAAAGTCGTTTTTTAGTTTCTCCTCGTTAAGGCCGACCATATGCAAGTGACCGTAGGAGTGATAGCCGACTTCGCCGTATTTTTCCATCTCTTTGATCTGCTCGAAGGTCATAAAGTCGCCGTATTTTCGCGCGGTGGCCTCGACGTAGATCATCAGCGCAAACGGATATCCGTACTCTAAAAATACCGGCAAGCCTTTTTCATAAAAGCTCTTGTAGCCGTCGTCTACGGTTAAAACGACCCAGTTGTCAGATACCGGCTCGCCGTTTTTTATCGCGTCCACGAGCTTTGAAAGCGGGATAACCTCGTAGCCTTTTTCTTTAAAATACTCAAACTGTTCGCGTAAATTTTTGCTAGA
>CAUQRE010000191.1:0-3482 GCA_963520315.1 uncultured Campylobacter sp.
ATACGAAAGAATTTTATCATATTCTACTAAAGATGATAAGAGAGAATCCGCTTAAGTTCCGTTGAGCCATATTTATTAACATATTGCCCTATGTAGAGGTTGTTTTTATTAAATTAAAGCAAATTGGAGTTTATAGAAAAATTTACTTTTATCTTTTGTTCGGTATTTGGCATAAATTTAGATATTAAAAAAGAATTGCCTCTAAAATCTTTTAACCAATGTCTTTAAATTATTTACTTACATGCTTTACGATATCTTTTAGTACTAGCGGTATTACGTCGCCGTGTCCTTGCCCTTCGTAGATTTTAAATTCGTATTTGATGCCCGACTTTTTTAGAATTTCAGCTAAATCGGCCGCCTTTAGTATATTTTCTTTGTCCGTTTTGCCCGCTCTTTTTTCTAATTCTCCTACGCTAAGTCTTATAAAACTCGCCTTTAATCTAATTTTTAGTTTGCCGTCGTTGTCTAAGGCGTCCTTTATAATTTTTGAATCTCCCCACCAAAGAGACGGAGAAGCTATAAAAAACTCATCAAATATACCGTCGTTTTGTAGAAGCGAATAAACTAAAAATAGTCCGCCAAAAGAGTGGCCGTAAAATATTTTTTCGCTATTTTTTATATCGTATTCCTTATCTACAAACGGTATTAGTCTCTCTTTTATAAATTTATAAAATTTGTCCGCACTGCCGCCTTGCTCGTATTCGCCACCTTGGGCTAACGGCGTTAAGTCCTTTGTTCGCCTTGCAGTATCGTAAGCTAGCGGCGTATCGTATCCGACGCCTATGATAAGCGGTATGCTACCGCTAGAAGTAAAATTTTTAAATAAATTAAGCAACACGGAAAATTGCGCATTCGCATCGAGCATAAAAATCGCTTTTGGATAAACGTTACGGTTTTTCGGTACGGCTTGAAAAATTTTATATATTTCTCCGTCCGCGCTTTCTAGCATGGAGTATTTAACATCAAAAAGCCGATAAACGCTTTCATCTATCGGCTCTATGTACTGAGTAGGCTTTGCGCTGGCTGCAGCAATCATAATCAAAGCTCCCAAAAATAATTTAACAATCCTTACCACTTCGCGCTTACCTTAAACCAAAATCTCCTGCCCTCTTCAGGATACCAGTAGTAGTTGCCGTCATCGGCCATTCCCTCGTCGTAGCGGATATTATCAAAGATATTGTAGGCGGTCAAATTTAAGCTTAAATTTTTATTTACCTCCCAGCTAGCACCCAAATCGACGGTAAAAAGCTTCTTGTCGTTTTCGCTTACTTTATTGCCGGGACCGAATTTGACGCTGGTTAGCTCGCTCTCGTAGTTTGCCCCGGCAAAGGTGCTAACGCTTGCGATAGGCTTATACGTAAGCGTCAAATTTGCCGCGTGCTCGGGCGTTGCGGTCAGAGATTTGCCGTCTAGTCGGCTAAGATTGGTCTGGCTAAATTTGACCGGGCCGTTTGGGGTATTAATCGTCGGGTCGCCGGTTTTGATTTTGGAGTTGTTGTATGTGTAGTTGCCGCGCAAATTTAGATTTTTTAGTATGTCGTAGTCTGCGCTAAGCTCGATACCCCAGACGTCGGCACCGTCGATGTTAAAGTAAGTTCCCCAGCCCGGGCAGTTTACGTGCGGAGCCGTAGCGCATGAGCCAAATGCCGGAATACGGTTGATGCTGCTGCCGTCGGTGTCTAGGATTTTATCTTTAAACTCGTTTCTAAATAGAGTAACCGAACCTCTAAAGTCGTCTCCGCTATCGTAGTAAGCGCCGATTTCATAAGTTAAGCTCTTTTCGGGTTTTAGGTCTGCGTTACCGAAATCTACTATCCTCCAGCCGCCTTGTATGGTGCCGACTTCCGGCGAGATCTGATTGACGTTCGGCGTCTTATATCCTGTCGCTACGCCGCCTTTTAGCGTCCAGTTGTCGCTTAGATTGTAAACTAGATACGCACGCGGCGAGAGATGATCGTCGAAAAATTCGTTATGCGTGAAGCGGCCGCCCAACGTCAAATAAAGCTTGTCGTCTAAAATCTCCCACTCGTCTTCTAAAAATGCCGCATGCTCTTTCATGGAGTAGGCTTTCGGGTTTCGCAGCACGCTTCTGCTCGAATTTGATACGATAAATGTGGTTTTTGTCGTCTGTTTACTAAAATCATAGCCGAAAGTTAGCGTATGCGAATCCAGGAAGGTGCTAAATTTGGAGTTAAAGTTGTGGTTTTTGACATCGGCCGGCGTTAAGCTATCAAAGAGGCTCGTTCGCTTCGTTTGGTCGTAAATGTAGCTCACGTCGGCATTTAAGTTTTCAAAATTTCCCAGATATCCCACTCCGTAGCTATCTTTTTTGTAGTCGTAGCTATTTAGCAGCCCATTTGTCCTTACGGTTGCCGTCTTGCCGACGGTCCTTGAGTATTCGTGGCGTTCTTGGGAGGCTAGGAGATAAAATTTATTGTATTCGTCTGGCGTGATCCATAGTTTAGCGCTAAAGTTTTTCTTATCGCTTTCTTGATAGCCGCCCGGATAGCTATCCTCGTCGCGTAACTTTTTGTAGCCCCAGAGCTGAAGACCGAGGTATTTGTTAAGAAGCGGGAAGTTAAGATAAAAGTCCGCTTGCCGCTGCGAGCCGATGCCACTATGAGTCTGCGCGATACCGGATATACTCACGGAGCCGCTAAATTTATCGAAATTTTTCTTCGTGATGATATTTATGACCCCGCCCACCGCATCGCTACCGTAAAGCGAGCTCATCGGTCCTCTGATGATCTCGATGCGTTCTATCGCCTCAACCGGAGGGATGAAATTTGAGTTCATATCGCCGGCACCGCCTTTTGGATTGGCCGCGCTTGAATTTACTCTCTTGCCGTCTATGAGAACTAGCGTTTGCGAACCTTCCATGCCTCGGATCGAGATACCGCTGGCGGGTCCGTCCTCGCCGCCTATAACGCTAACTCCCGGAGCTTTTGAGGCGATAGAGTGAAGCGAGGTAAAGCTATCTTTTGTCAGGTCGTCATTTTTTACGATCGATATGCTGGCGGGTGCGTTTTTAATACTTTGCGAAAAACCGCTAGCAGTGACTACGACCTCTTCTAAATTTATATTATCTGCGGCTTGTAAATTTACTGCGCATACTAGTGAAGCGATAGGCACAAAAACTTTATTCTTTGAAACAATCATATAAAATCCTTTAGAATACTTAATACTGATTTAAGTTATCAATCTTTTTTTGCGAATAATAACTAATGTGGAATAAATTTAATATTAATTATCGTATACAGATAGAATTTGCCGCTAAAGGCTCGGCGGTCAATTTAAAGAGATGTGTTTGGGGCATTTTTTAAAGCTTATAAAAGGATGCTAAATTTGAAATTTTATCTATCCCGCAGTCAAAGCTAAATCATTGACACTAAGTTTTTAACTTTTGAGGCGCGATGGGTAAAGCGATTTTAATTAAAAATTATAGTGAAAATTCACCATAAACGATCTCTCGTCGCCCAGCC
>CAUQRE010000192.1:0-3478 GCA_963520315.1 uncultured Campylobacter sp.
AAATCGCATTATACATAACTAATCTAATAATGGGCTTAAATTAGCTCAGCTCGCGGAATTTATCACCGCGCGGATATTTTGAGCTGGCGGCACAAAGAGCTATAATGAGTCAAAACATTCGACGTAGATAATTTATACTTGCTTACATAGTTTCTGCGAAACTTAAAACTTACGCGAGCTTTTAAAGTATGTGCGAGTAGAAATTTTGCGTCCATGCGTTATTCTGCGGCGAAATTTTAAAATTTTAAATTCAGCCGGGCGCGAATTTTAAAATCCGGCTTACAAACAAAATTTCAAAACCCCGTGTAGGCGCAAAATTTTAGAATTTAGGATTTTATAATCTGCGCACCTCTGAGATTTTAAGCATACTTAAGCTTTATAATTTTGAAAATTTTAAAATATAAAAATTTCAATAATTTTGGTTGTGAGGATTTTAAAATTTGGAATTTTTCAAAATTCCAAATTTTAAGATTGATGACACTCTAAGATTACGCAAATATAAAAGCCTTAAAAATTCTAAGAATTCCAAAGGCTAGAAATTTTAAAATTTTAATATCAATCAGATTCTAAAACCCCGTTAGCTAAAGCCTTTAAAATTCCAAGAATTCCAAATGTGCGCGATTTATTCACCTAGAGCTTTGTCGATGAGCTTGACGTCTTCGCTTGCGCTACCGTCGATGACTAGGGCTTGATCGCCGCCGCTTACCGCGCTTTTTCCATTAAATTTCGCGCCCACTTCTATGCCGAAGCTTTGCGATAGCACGTCGCCTACGAGCACACCACCGCCTAGCAGCTCGACGAGCTCGGCTTCGATATTGCCGAAAAATTTGCCACTGATTACGATATGCTTGGCCCTGATCGAGCCGCGCGCAGTGCCGTTTTTACCGATGACGACGGTGTTATCGGAGATCACGTCGCCTTCGACATTGCCATCGATATGCAAAATGCACGACAGGTGCAGCTCTCCTTTGATGAGCGTGCCTGACGAGATTATTGTTGTTTGAGCGGTGTTTGCATCGCCTTTATTAAAGATTGCCATGGGACATCTTCCTCCTTAGTAAAAATTTCTTTGTAATTTTTTTCGTTCCAGTTGATGAAATTTAGCGGATCTAACGGCAGCTGCAAAAACCTAATCTCGTAGTGCAGATGAGGTCCGGTGCTAAGCCCGGTGTTACCGCTAAAAGCGATGAGATCGCCCTTGTTTACAAACTCGCCTACTTTGCGAGTTAAATTTGAATCCAAATGCGCATATCGCGTCGTAAAGCCGTAGTTGTGGCGAATCTCGACTAGATTGCCATAGCCAGTAGCGCCCGCGCCGCTGTATTGGATGATACCGTCTGCAGGCGCGTAGATAGGCGTTTTAGGCGGCGTACGTAGATCAACGCCTGGGTGAAACTGCTTGCGCTTTAAGATGGGATGGTTGCGCCAGCCGAATTTCTCGCTGAGCTGATGAGTGCGCATGACCCTGCCGTTTGGGATCTGCATAAAAATTTCTTTTATCAGCGCGTCGGAGAATTTTTCGTTGATGATCTTTTGCGCGCGCTCCTTGATCTCTTGCTCGGAAGTAGGCTTGATGTGAGATAGGCGGTCGATTGCGCGCTCATCCTCCTCAGGATCTAGACCAAACTGATGCTCCAAATCCGAAATTTTACCCTCGATGGCTTCAAATTCCATCTGACTTGCCGCGATACCGTCGCGAAGTTTTTGATTTAGCTCGTTAAGCTCGGTTTTAGTTCGCGAAAGGCTGTCGATTTTAGAGCCCAGATACCTGATATATAGCGCACCTGTGACGAAAACAGTAAAAACAAATAGTACCAAATATAACGCGATCTTTTTGATGATTTGCGAAAGCAAAAAATTCCTAGAGCCGTTAAGGTCGGTTATGGTTATCATAAATTTGTTTTTCATAATGCGGCATTATAATGCAGCATAGCTGAAATTTCAAAAAAATTGTAGATAAATTTAAAAGCCATTTAATTTCAAAATTTCACTAAAAGATAAAATTTATTACTTAGTATAATTATAATTTAAGAAAATCTTGCTATAATTACAGCAATTTTAAATAAAGGAGACACAATGTCAAAAACAGTAAAACAACTAAACAAACTTCAGGCGGACGCTCATGCGTTCTTTGTTGCATTCCACGATTATCACTGGAATGTTAAGGGCTTACAATTCGCGCAGGTTCACGCTTACACTGAGAAAGCATACGACGAAATGGGTGAGCTCTTCGACGATATGGCCGAGCGCGCGCTTCAAATAGGTGGCAAGGCCGTAACTAAGACTAAGGATCTAATTGAGCTTTCAAAAGACGCTCCAATCAGCGTAAAAGATAGCTATAGCGTATCTGAGGTACTCGAGGATGTTAAAAAAGCCTATGAGTATTTAGTAAAAGAATTTAAAAAGCTTCAAGAAGTAGCCGAAGAAGAGGGCGACGATACGACTTCAAATATTGCGCAGGATCACTACGGCGATTATGAAAAACGCCTATGGATGCTAAGCTCAATGCTAAGCAAATAATCCCCGCAAATCCTTTCAAAATTTTTAGGGGGCATATGCCCCCTAAAATCTATTAAAGTTAATATTGAAATTCCAAGAAATTTTAAAATTCTAAGATTATAATTTCACGCTAAAATTTTAAATTATGCTTGAAAACTGAAGCTAAATCGCTCATTCAAAGCAAAATTCATGTAGGTTTTAAATTTCATATCATCGAAATCTAACTCATTCGCCATATAAAATCATAACTCTTTTTATAAAGCTCGGTCTAATTTAAAATTTTGCTGCGTCGTTAAAATTTCTTGTCGATTTCAAATTTCATAGCCGTAAAAATTCTAAGAGCTAAGGCTTTGCAGATAAAGAATGGCATTTGCGAAGAGCTCGCTTGTGATAAATTTATATTGCTTTTTAGCGTCTGATGATAAATTTTGGCTTGCAGTTTTACTATTTTGATTATTTTTAAAACCTCGGTGCTTATAAATGAAGCGGAATTTTAAAAATTTCAAAGAATTTCGCAAATTCCGTAAAATTTTGCAATTTCACGGAATTTTGATTTTAATAGAATTTGGTTCGAGCCTTAAAAATTCTCTTCAGTATTGCGGTCACTGACATGGTCCCACGGCAGTTTCATTCCGCCCAGGATATGAAAGTGCAGATGCATCACCTCCTGCCCGCCGTTTTCGCCACAATTGCAAACGAGACGGTATCCGCTCTTATCAAGCCCCATTTTGCAAGTTACTTCTTGGATAAAAGCGCTCATTTTGCTCATCACTTCGGGAGGCGTTACTTGGAAGTTTTCGTAGCATTTTTTAGGGATCGCCAGGATGTGGATCGGCGCTTTTGGGTTGATGTCGTGGAAAGCCAAAAATTCATCGTTCTCTAACACTTTGTTGCACGGGATTTCGCCGTTTACGATCTTTTCGAAGACGTTCATTTTAGATCCTTTTATGAGGGTTGAAATTTAGCCGCGATTATAGCC
>CAUQRE010000193.1:0-3475 GCA_963520315.1 uncultured Campylobacter sp.
ATAAGGAACTATACGACGTAATGCATATAGAGACTGCCGACGGTAGCGGAGCCTATATAGAGATAATCATGCCCAAAACGCTTCTTAGCGTAAAACGAGCTAAATATATCGGCAGTTTATTTGAGATTTTGTTTCAAATCGTTATGCTTAGCGCATCTATTTATTTGATGTTAATCGGTAATAATTATTCGTTTATCGGTATATTAGGTATTTTTTATTTTATAAGAGTTTACTTTTATTCGTATTTTATAAAAAAGATATCCTGCTACGATAGTTTTTTAAGTATTTGTTATTTGTTTAGAGAAAGAAGCGTGCATTATGAAGAAATACAATACGTTAAAATTATAAATAAATATATGATTATAAAAACCGTAGATTCCGTATTTTATTTTGCAAGAATTAATTTATCGTTATTTAACTCAGGCAATATTAAAAATTTTCAAGAGTTTTTAATCAACAAAAACGTAAAGATAATGAAGCGATAAATTTAAGCGCAGATGTACCGACAAAAGGCGAAAAGTTTCTTAGATTTGCGATGTTTATGGTTCATATCGCATTTTTCACTTTTTGCGACATGGTTGGTCGCTGGGTGCTATTTGTATTATATTTTTGCGCCGAATTTGCCGGTACCTATGGGCGTTTTGAGCGAAATTTTAGGCGGCGTATTGATCGGTATCGCGATATTTCCGTCTCAATTTTACTCCGTGAAGTTTGATTTATGTGGAACGCCTAGATATGCGAATTTTAGTTTTAGTAAATTTATAATTGTAATCTTCGTTTTTCCTATCGTAATCGGAATTTTATTTGATATTGGTCTTTTATTAAAAATAATAATGTTTATAAAGCATTATATAGGTCGCTTTGTTATTTTCGTAGATAACGAATGCGTCGCAAGTACCGTGCAAATGCTTGAGGCGGCAGTAGTTACGATATTTGCCGTCAAATATTTAATATATTATTTTTTGATTATATTTTTTTACTACATATTGTTAAGTATAGATTTAATTATTCGCCTTCAAATGCTATGAAAGTTTAAAATTGGCCTAAAGTAGCCGTTTGCAGTCTTTTCTCGCGCCTGCGTCTTAGGATTTGAAAGGCCTCAAATGCGAGTTTAGCCGCCAAAACCGCGATAAAAATATGTCTAAAGGCATAAATTTTGCCTAAAATTTTATGTTTTTTAACGAGTTTTAGCGCGAGCGATTTAAATGTCTGCATGGGTTTTGATTTTAACTCGCCGACTAATTTATCTTTTAGCTCGCAAAGCAAGGCTAAAGCGACGTCTTTTGCGTATTCTCGTATCTTGGGCGAGGGGCGTTTTAGCGTTTGCGATTTTTGCGCGGTGCCGTAAATTTCATCTAGTTTTCGCATAAAATTTTGCCGCGCGTCTTTGCCTTTTAGTATTTTTTCGCCGGCTTGACTTATCTCGTATATCCCGCGTCCGGTTTTTACGACTAGTCTTTGCGTCGGCGGCAAATTTAAAATCGCTGCACTTGCGGCTAACGCATTTATGAGCGCGTCGGCTTTGCTTTGCGAGGCGTTTATGCTTTTTGCTAAAAACGCCGTTATTTCTTTTCTGCTCGCCTTTTTTCTATCGTTTAAAAACTGCGCCGTTAAAAACAATCCTTGATAATCCATTGCAAAAACTTTCATATTATATTAAATTGAGAATTATACTTAAAATATATCAAAATAAAATAAAATCTGAAAATATTTTGGTTTTATCACGGTTAAATTAAGTTAAGGCTTGTTTTGGCTTAAAATTACGAAACGGCAAGCGGATTTGGGCCGAATTGTCGTTTTAAAGCCCGTAAAATAAGAAAAGGTGGGTTTTTGCGGCGCTTTGTTATAAATGGGATTTACGGTGCGCGGCAGCTATAAATTTAGGACAAAATACCGTAAGCATCCGTTTTAAGCTTACTTTTTAGCGCGCAAATACGCAAAATCAAGGCGGTAAAATCGTTAAATTTTCATCCGAGTAGATAAATTTAGGCTATTTCGCGCTTGGTGTGGATGAAAATCATAAAACATTGCGCGCGTACGAGCCGTGCAAGCAAACTGGCACAAACCGCCGCATATAAATTTGGCTGCGATTAATAGCAAAAAATCTTACAAAGAGCGTTTTGGCGAAGCTGCGGGGCTTTAAAGAGCAAAACCTAAGGCTAAAAATAGCTTGGGCGCCTAGATTTGCGGCGTTTATAAATTTAACCGCTAGCAAACGAAAAATCGCCGTTATGCAAGCTAAATTTAACTCAAAATAGCCAAATCAGCGCGCGATTGATTTTCCGCTTAAATCGCGTCATTTAAATCGCCGCCAAAAGCTTTTTGCAACCGAAATTTAGCTTTTACCGCAAGAGCGAGTTTTGCGGCTCTGCTTGCTTTAGGCGCGCTATGAGGGTAAATTTAAGCAAAAAAGCGTCTTTATTAATGCTTTTAAATTTGCGCCTAGCCTTTTGCTTGCGGTAGATTAAAACCCAAAGCCCGGTTTTAGCGCCGGCGGTTTAGGCTAAACGGCCGCAAGCTAAGGCAAAACGCGCTAAATGCGGCTTGCGGTTAAACCGTCCAATTTAGACGCCAAATTTAGTCGTTAGGTTGCTTTTTGCGGATGATTTTAAAACCAAAAGCCCTTAAATTTAGCTTACGATTTTAAACTATCTCGCGCATTTTTAAATTTAATCCGCAAAATTTAACGCGGACGCGCAGCTTTAATCTAAACGCTTAAATTTAATTTACGAAAAACTCCTGCGCAGGCTCTTTGCTTTCAAATGGCTTCACACAAATTTCGCGCTCGCCAATCCTAGCTCGCACCGCCGCGTCTTTATCCGTCTTGGTATAAGCAAGCGCCAGCCGCACGGCAAACTCGAGGTCGGCCTCGTTAAATTTAGCCTCCACGAGACTAGTCGCGCCTACGACGCCCTCGTCAAATTTGATCTGCGTAAATTTTGGATTATTTAGGGCTAGCAGCTTGGCGTTGTCGTTTTCGTCTCGGCCGATGACCATTTTGGTGCCGTTTGCCAGGCGTAGATGCCGTCCGATGCGCAGCAGCTGCATATCCGCGCTAGTCATATCCGGGTCAAATTTGATGAAATCTTTGATTTTATTTGAAAAGCTCTCGATCGTGAGCAAGCACCCGCCGCCTGGCGTCTCAAATTCGCTAAAGCCGAATTCCTTAGCAAGCGCGAGCTGCCTTTTGCGGTCGCGTCCGCTGATGGCGAGCAGTTTGCTGCGATCGACCCAGCCCTCGCGCTCCGGTTTTGTGGGCTTCATCAGCTGCGCAGACATCGGACGCAGGATGAGATCCTCCTCGTCGCCGGCTGCGTTTTTGACCTGCGCCATCGCGTCGCGTCTCTGACTCATCGGACGCTGGCCGATCACCTCGCCCGTCGCGATAAAGTCTGCACCCTCAGAGCGCATCATCGCAAGCGCGGTTTTAAACATATATCCGTGGCAGTCGATGCAGGGGTTAAAGTGCTTGCCG
>CAUQRE010000194.1:0-3473 GCA_963520315.1 uncultured Campylobacter sp.
AACGTCCTCTAGTCCGACCTCGGCGAGATAGGCAAGGCCGTTTTTATCAAGATCGGCCGCAAAATCCTTAAAATAAATCGGATCGTTAAAAACTTCTAGATACTCGTGCGCTATATATGAGTCGCTAGCGGATAAGATATAGTCGATGTGAAATTTTAGGCTTTCGTAATTTAAGAAAATTTGACTTACGTTGCCGTCTTTTTGGCAAAATTTCGCGTACTCTCCAAGTACTTTTAAAAGCTCCCTTGCTTTGGCTACTTTTGCGGCTTCTCCTTTTACGTCTTTGGTGCCGAATACTAAAAAATCTCTGATCGTATCCTTGATCTTCCAGCCTGGATAGACGTTATAGCTCACGTAGGCGATACCGTTTGGACTCAAAAATCGCTTGATCGTTTTTAGGATCGCGTCCTTTACGATGTCCGGTACCCAGCTGTAAACGCCGTGGCAGACGATGTAGTCGAATTTACCGTAATCTCTCACGTCCGCATCCGTAAAATCGCAGATATCTTTTGCCATAAATTTTATATTATCCACGCGCATTTGTGCTGCTAGCTCTTTGGCTTTATTTATCTGCACTTCGCTTAGATCTATGCCAAGAGCCTTTGCCTGCGGGTTTGCGATAGCAAAAGGAAATAAATTTCCGCCGTAGCTGCAGCCGATTTCCAGCACTTTAGCCGTTTTTGACGGCGGCGGCGTCAGCGACAAAAACGAAGCCAAAGCTTCAAGGCGTGCGGGAGAAGTCTCCGCGAAAGCGCCCGAGATATAGGGAAGCTCGTCGTAGGATTTTTGGATATCGTTCATTTGCGCGTCCTTTAAATTTATATAAATTTTATAGCGATGATAATACAATATACGCCGTTAAATCCAAGTAAATTTAGGCGAAAAATGAACGACACTATAAAAATCACGGGCGCGCGCGAGCACAACCTAAAAAATTTAAATCTTGAAATTCCGAAAAACAAGCTCGTAGTTTTCACCGGACTTAGCGGTAGCGGTAAGAGCACGCTAGCCTTTGATACGCTTTATGCCGAGGGGCAGCGCAGGTATATGGAGAGCCTTAGTAGCTACGCTAGGCAGTTTTTAGACCGCGTAGGTAAGCCCGACGTAGATAAGATCGAGGGTCTCACGCCCGCTATCGCGATAGATCAAAAAACCACGTCCAAAAACCCGCGCTCGACCGTGGGCACGATAACGGAAATTTACGACTACCTGCGCCTTTTATACGCTCGCATCGGTATCCAGCACTGCCACAAGTGCGGCAAACCGATCTCTAAAATGTCGGCTAGCGACATCATAAACGAGATCCAAAAGCTCCCCCAGGGCGCCAAAGTAGTCATCTACGCTCCGCTCGTGCGCGAGAAAAAGGGCACGTGGGCGGACTTGATCGAAAATTTACGCGGCAAAGGCTACGTGCGCGCCCAGATAGACGGCGTGCAGGTGCGCTTAGACGAGGAGATCGAGCTAGCTAAAACTAAAAAACACACGATAAAGCTCATCGTAGACCGCATCGTGATAGACGCGGATAACGCGCAGCGCCTAGCCCAGGACGTAGAAAAAGCGCTTAATGAAAGCTACGGCGAGGTAGAGATCGAGATCGCAAATGCCGAAGAACTCGGGCTAAAAGAGAGCTTCATCCACTACAGCGAGCACTCGGCGTGTTTTGATTGTAAAATTTCATTTACGCCGCTCGAGCCGCTTAGCTTTAGCTTCAACTCTCCAAAAGGCGCGTGCGAGAGGTGCGACGGACTTGGCATTCGTTACAGCCTTGACCTTAGCAAAATAATCGACGAAGAAAAAAGCATCGAAGGCGGCGCGATAAAGCTTCTTTACGGCTACAACATGAGCTATTATTATAAATTTTTGCTAGCTTTTTGCGAGCAAAACGGTATCGACGTAAAGCGCCCCTACTGCGAGCTTAGCGAGGACGAGAAGCGCCTCGTGCTTTATGGCAACGTAAAAGAAGTCGAGTTTTTCTGGAAGAAAAACAAGCTGCTGCGCAAATTTGAAGGCGCGCTAAAAATCACTCACGGACTGCTAAAAGACTACAAGGACTTTGACGAATATATGAGCGAGAAGGTCTGCGACGACTGCGGCGGACACAGGCTAAAGCCTCAAAGCCTAGCCGTTAAAGTCGCAGGGCGCGGTATCGGCGAAATTTTAGACATGAGTATCGAAAACTGCACCGCGTTTTTTTCGGACGAGTCAAATTTTAGCTACCTTAGCGAATACGATAAAACGATAGCAAAGCCGATATTTAAGGAGATAAACGAGAGGCTGTTTTTCCTCTACGACGTGGGGCTGGGGTATCTCTCGCTCGGACGCGACGCGCGTACGATTAGCGGCGGCGAAGCGCAGCGTATCCGCATCGCTAGCCAGATCGGATCGGGCCTTAGCGGCGTGATGTACGTGCTAGACGAGCCTAGCATCGGCCTGCACGAGCGCGATACGCTAAAGCTCATCAAAACGCTGCGAAATTTGCAAGCCAAAGGCAACTCGGTTATCGTAGTCGAGCACGATAAAAAAACGATCGAGGAGGCCGACTACGTCGTAGATATCGGGCCTGGAGCGGGGAAATTCGGCGGACAGATAGTTTTTGCCGGCGACGTGAAAAGCCTGCTTGACTCAAGTACGCAAACCGCGCTTTACATAAACGGCGAAAAGGAAATCGACTACCGAAAAGACCGCAAAATCGACACGTGGCTTGAAATCTCAAACGTAAATATCAACAACATATCAAATTTAAGCGCGCGCTTTCCGCTGCGAAATTTAGTCGGTATCACGGGAGTTTCGGGCTCTGGTAAAAGCTCGCTCGTACTGCAAACTCTGCTGCCTGAAGCCCAGGAGCAGCTAAACCGCGCCAAAAAGGTAAAAAAGGTCGCTGGGGTAAATTTGAGCGGACTAGAAAATCTAGACAAAGTGATCTACCTCGATCAAAGCCCGATCGGACGCACTCCGCGCAGTAATCCTGCCACCTATACGGGCGTGATGGACGAGATCAGAGGGCTTTTTGCGCAGACTAAAGAAGCCAAACTGCGCGGATACAAGATCGGCAGATTTAGCTTTAACGTCAAGGGCGGACGCTGCGAAAAGTGCCAAGGCGAGGGCGAAATAACGATCGAGATGCACTTTTTGCCCGACGTAAACGTAGTTTGCGACTCGTGTGGCGGCACCCGCTACAACGCGCAAACGCTAGAAATCCTCTACAAAGGCAAAAGTATCGCCGACGTGCTAAATATGAGCATCGACGAGGCGGTGGAGTTTTTTAAATCCGTACCTAAAATCGCCAGCAAACTAACGACGCTACAAGACGTGGGCCTAGGCTACATCACGCTGGGGCAAAACGCCGTGACTCTAAGCGGCGGCGAGGCGCAGCGCGTAAAGCTGGCAAAAGAGCTCAGTCGCTCGGACACCGGAAATACGCTCTATATCCTTGATGAGCCGACTACTGGGCTGCATATTGCTGACGTCGATAG